>CAMDZX010000059.1 GCA_945910925.1 uncultured bacterium
TCTGCGTATCTGTTTGTTGTAATAACTTCATCGGATTTATACAGTTTAATAAATTTATCATAAGTTTCCGAAATTGTTTTTTTGATTTCTTCTTCTTTCTCTTTATTATCCTGATAAACCAACCATGGTGCTTGAACAATTCTTACAACGGCATATCGTGTTGCATCTTCCTCTTGAGAGGCAGAAAGAACACTATCAATTCCTATAAGGTAATACTCGTTATCAAGATTAAAAATACGGGCAACAATATAATCACACATTCCTATACCGCGAAAATTTGTCATTTTTGTAAGTGACAAAACTTCGTAATCTTTTTCGTTAGTCAGGTTATACAATCTAAAACCGTTTTTTAATACACGTTTAACCTTGAATATTGAATATTGTGCATTTAAAAAACTCTTAGATATTTCAGGCTTGCGAGAATTTCCACGTTCGTTATATAGTTCTATGATACTTTTTGCAGGTTCGCCGATATAACGCTCAAATATATAAGGAATAAAAATTTTTTCCATTTGTGTAGAGGTTGCATTCATAGCCCCCATCGTTGACAAATATTCCTGAAAATCAGGCTTGATGGTTTCATCCTCTTGTACAAATCTGAAAATGTCCTTTATAACTTCATTTATTCCAATAATTTTTTCTACTGCGTTCATATATCTCTCCTATAATGTTTAAAACATACAACAACAATAACAGGAGTACAATACTCAGGTTGGATTATTGATACTACAACTTAAAATTTGTAACTACTCTGTGTTATAGGTATTTATTTGTAAAATTATCTCGGACAGTAGTGTAGTTTTTCGGGAACTCAGTCACTTAATCACATTTCTCCATTTACCACCATTTACCCCTTTTTGAAAAATAAAAAATGTAAAATTATATTAATTAAAATATTATTATTTATCAATTTAATTAACTAAAACAACTTTATATATATAAGTAAAGGGGATTTATGAGTTTAATTTCGGCAACCAAACATGTTAATGAACTGGAAAAACTACAATCTGGTATACGATTAAATGTAGTAAAAGGTGTTAAAACTGCGGATTATCCTTGTGATAGTTTTGAAGGAATACAGAATACTGCTAAAAAAACAAATTTTTATTCTAGAATAAAAAATTATTTTAGTGAATTATTTATTACCTGTAAAAGACCTTGTATAAAACCTAAACCTGCAAAAATTCCTCATGCAGCAGGTTCTAAACCGATTATCGAAAGTGAACAAACTTATAATTATATAGATTGTGATAATGCAAGAATTATGAAAAAACATAATCCGATTACTTTAAAAAGAGCCCCTCTTCCTAAAGATAAAACAGTTTTACATGTATCAAATTTTGATTATCCATGTGGTTCAATAGGTGCTGCAACTGACTTAAACGGTTGTATCGCAACAGGAAAACTTTTACAATGTGCGGGAGTTGCGGTCGTTGATAAGTCTAATAATATGCAAGCATTGATTCATTGTTATCCGTGGCAGTCTGTTGAAGATTTTTCAAAATTGTTAAAGCATTTTGTGCCTCAAAATAACAAAAATGCAGAGATTACAATAATATCAGGGGCACCTGATAATTGTGATATGACAATATCAGCTATTGTGGATGTTCTTAAACAAATATCACCTGATAATAAGGTAAAATTTGCTAATTTTTCAAAAGATGTAAAAATATTTGATAGGGCTGTTGTATTGCAGAATGGCAAGCTTACCTGTTGTCCAAATTCAGAATTAGAAAATCTTGTTAATAAAGTTACTAATCCAAAAGATGAAATTTCATACATTGTTGATAAATTTAATTCATAATTTATTATGAATTTATCCCTTTTATGTATGTCCAATATCCGCCAAAAGTAAATAATAAACCGATTAGACAACTTATAAGCATATAAGATAATCCGTAAAATATTTTTCCTGATTTTATCAGTTCAAATACTTCAACATTTAAAGTGCTGAATGTTGTCAAACCACCCAGTATTCCGACTGTTATAAACAATTTTACGGTATGAGGCAAGGCATCAATTTTATGAAGTGTTAATCCGAATAAAAAACCGATAGCAAAGCAGCCTGCAACATTTACGATGAATGTGCCGATTACGGGAATCATAAAGACTTTTTTTGCAGAAACAGAAACCGCATACCTGAGTAATGCTCCCATACCACCGCCTAAAAATACCGATAAAAATTTTAATATCATACTTTTATATTATACAAAAATGGATTTTATTCAAACAGTTTTTGAGTTTGAATAATCTAAAACGAGGGGTATTTTAATAAAATTTATTAGTAATAAGCTGTTCCCTGTGATATAATTTCTGTGAAAAAAGAAAGGAGAACTTTATGTGGGAAAAAGACATAAATATCAATGAGGTTCGTGAAATAAGAACAAGAACTCTTGTTTATTTTGGCTGTGGTGCAATCGAAAAAATCGAAGACATTGCAAAAGATTTAAAATCAAAAGGTGTTGACAAATTAATTGTAATGTCAGGCAGAAACGCATACAAAGCAACAGGGGCTTGGGATTATGTAGAAAAAGCTCTTAAAAATAACGGTATCGGTTACATTAATTATGACAAAGTAACTCCAAACCCAACTACAACCGCAATTGATGAAGCAACGGCTATGGCTCGTGAATTCGGAGCTCAAGCAGTTATTACAATAGGCGGAGGTTCTCCTACCGATGCGGGAAAATCAGTTGCAATACTATTGAAAAATCCCGGAAAAACAGGTTCTGACCTTTATGAATTTAAGTTTACACCAGAGGAAGCAGTGCCGATTGTTGCCATAAACTTAACTCACGGAACAGGTTCGGAAACAAACAGATTTGCAGTTGCAACAATATTGGATAAAAATTACAAACCTGCAATCGCTTATGATTGCATATATCCGACTTATGCAATTGATGACCCTAAACTAATGGCAAAATTATCACCGAAACAAACCAGATTTGTTTCAATTGATGCAGTAAACCACGTAGTTGAAGCAGCAACATCAAAAGTTGCATCACCTTACTCTATATCTCTTGCAAGAGAAGTTATTGAGCTTGTAGCAAAATATTTGCCTAAGGCAATAGCTGACGGTGAAGATTTAGAAGCAAGATATTTCTTATGCTATGCAGCTATGATGGCAGGTGTTGCATTTGACAACGGTCTTTTGCATTATACTCACGCATTAGAACATCCTTTGAGCGCATTAAAACCTGATTTCTCTCACGGTCTTGGTTTAGCAATATTGCTCCCTGCCGTTGTAAGAAATATTTATTCTGCAAAGGCTGATACTTTAGCGTATATCTTAGAACCAATTGTTCCAAATTTGAGTGCGGATAAAGCTGATACAGAAAAAGCGGCAACAGGTGTTTATGAATGGTTAAAATCAGTTGATGTTCCTAACAAATTAACAGATGAAGGGTTCTCTGAAGCTGATGTTAAAACATTAACAGAGCTTGCCTTCACAACACCTTCTTTGGACGGACTTTTAAGTATTGCTCCAACAGAAGCAACCAAAGAAGCAGTTGAAACAATTTACAGAGAATCTTTGTAAGTTTTAATACTGTTTCCAAAGTTCAAAATTTGGGAAGCGAAGAATTTAATATATGTGTGACAGTCCAGACTATGTTTGGACTGTTTTATTTTTACATCAGGTTTATCAAATAAAACATCGTTAAATATACAGATTTTTTTGTCAGGATATTTATACATATAAATCTCAGCGGTTAATTTAGGAATTTCTTCCGGCTTATACTTTCTGTACAATTTTGGTATGATTGTTCCGTCTTTAATAGAGCTGCCTGCATATAAATAATCAGTTTCATCCACAATTTTTTCTGTGTATGTTTCAATTACTTGTCCGTCAAGTTTATAAATAACATCCATTACAAGATATTTAATCGTGTTTTCAGATACATTTTGCAAATTGTATTTAATGAATATTTTACACTTTGTGCCATGCCTGTATAAAGAAACATTTGTAAGTCTGAAATCTAAATCTCTCGGATAAATCAAATATGTTTGTACATATTCGGCAAGATTTTCTGCTCTAAACCTAAACAGTTTTGCTTTAATTTCGTTGCCTTCACTCTCGTATTTTATAATCAAATCATTTAAAATATTTTTGTATGCAATATAATCTACACGAGTCGGATCTTCTTTAAAAAGTTTTTCAAAATATTTATATGCCCTTTCGGGATCGGTTGCCGCAGTTGCAAGAGCTATTTTATAGCGAACATTGTAATCTCTTGGTTTTGCTTTTTCTGCTTGATTCAGATATGCAATCCCTTCTGCCACCCTATCATTATTAATACACAAATCTGCAAGTCTGTTTGCAGCATTGTATATACTATCATTAACTTCTTTAATATATTCTTTTTCGGGTTTTTTCAACTTTGTCCAATAATATAAAGACTTTTCATATTCATTCAGAGCATAACCGTACTGACCTTCATTATAGAATGCATCTCCGAGTTTACGATACAAATATGATTGATATTTTAGAAGCGGAGTATTATGAACTTGCGGGAATGAGTCCAAAATATCTCTGACTTCATCATACCTTCCCCTTTCTACATAAAATGCAGCAAGTTCATATAACGCTCTATATATCCCTGGAGGAGCTTTTTGTACTGCCTTGAGGTAATATGTTTCAGCCTTATCATATTCTTTTACAACTTTATGTAAATATCCGAGATGTATATCTATTCTGTAATCATCAGGATAATCATATTCCAAGTCCTGATTTTGGCTGATTACAATATTCTTAATGTATTCCTGTAATGCCTTATCGTTATAACTTGAATATGAATTATTAATAACATCATATTGTGCACGATAAATTATTCCGCCCGTAAAAACACAGGCAAAAAGGATTGTAAAAATAATTGTTCGAATATATGAAAGAATATTAATTTTTCGTTTATTCATTTACACCTTGAATTGATATTGAATCAATGCCTTTGAGCTTTTCAATTTTTTTGTAAAGTGACTGTATCGGTTTTCTGGATACAATCTCAACTGTCATACTAATCTTAATTTTATCAGGATTTTCAAACAGTTTTTGTATTTTCAGTGCTTCAACCGATTTAAAATTATCCGTCATAAAATCCTTAACAGAATCAACTTCTTCCTGTTGGCAGAAAAGTGTTACTTTTAATCTTCTGATATTTTTAGAAGAACAATTCAAAACCTTTCTTTCAAACACTCTTATAAGAGTTAACACTAGTACGGATGCAAATGTTGCAAGTGTTGCAACACCGTACATTCCGCTTCCGCATGCCATACCGATACTTGCAGCCATCCATAGTGTTGCTGCAGTTGTTAACCCGAATACTGTCGGGCCGTTTCTCAAAACGGTTCCGGCACCGATAAAACCGATACCTGTAACAACCTGTGCTGCAACACGTGCCGTATCTCTGATACCGTTAGGATGATAATCAGGTATTTCTCCGGCAAACATCGGAAATCCGTAAATAGAAATAACCGTAAAAATACATGCTCCCAAACACACAAGTATATGTGTTCTAAGCCCTGCATACTTATTTGTAATTTCACGTTCAAATCCGAGTACAAATCCCAGAGCAACCGCAGATAATACTCTCACTGCCATATCTAAACTTAAGGGATCTATTATATGTTCCATACTATTCTCCAATAATTGTTCTACTCTCTAATCTGCCCTTTCGGGTCTAATATATCTCTTATTGTATCACCTATTAAGTTAAATGATAATACCGCAATAAAAATTAAAAATCCCGGAGTCAAAAGCCAAGGTCTGTAAAGAATATTAATGTATTCTTGCGCTTCTTTAAGCATATTACCCCAGCTTGCATCAGGTTGTTGGATACCTAATCCTAAAAAGCTCAAACCTGATTCTGCCAAAATATACGAAGGTACGGAAAGAGTCATCGCTATTATGACATAACTGCTTGTCTGAGGAAGTATATGTTTAAGAATAATTCTCAATCTTGATGCCCCGATAGTTTTTGCTGCGAGTACAAACTCCTCATTCTTAATGGATAAAACCATACCACGCACAACACGGGCAAATCCTGACCAGCCTATAAGTGCCAGAATTACTACTATTAGTGTAAATCTTTGGGTACTTGTCATGTTGGAAGGAAGTATTGCCGCAAGAATTATCAACAAATAAAAACTCGGTATTGCCATAACTGCCTCAGCAAACCGCATCATCAACATATCAACAACACCGCCGAAATACCCTGAAATCCCGCCATAAATCAAACCTATCGGGAATAAGATAAACAAAGATAAAAATCCTATCGTTAAAGATATTCGACCGCCAAAAAGTAAGCGGGAAAATACATCACGTCCGTTTATATCCGTTCCTAAAATGTACAATCTGCCTGAGTTCTCAACTCCAAAAAGGTGACGTGAAGTTTTGAAAACTCCTAAAAATTTGTATTCCTCTCCACGATTAAACAGGTTTATATAATATTTTTGCGAACGGTCTAATGTATAAACCGTTTGATAAAGTTCAGGAATATATTCACGCTTGTAATTGTACGTATAAGGACGTGAAAACCTTCCGTTCTCATCTATTACGAATACTTTTGACGGCGGTGCGTATGATTGGTTTCTGTCTGCAAAATCTTTTGAATAAGGAGCGATAAAATCCGCAAACAGAACCATAAGGTACATTATAACCAAAATGATTAATGCTGCACTTGCGTATTTATCTTTCATAATTTGTTTGAACAATTAATTATCTCCTATCAGTTAATTTCTTATTCTTGGGTCGGTTATAATCAACAAAATATCTGCAATAAGGTTCCCGAGAACAAGCATTATAGAACCCATCATCAAGGATGCCATAACAAGATTAATATCAGATTTCATAACCGCTTCAAGAATCAATCGTCCGAGTCCGGGATATTGAAACACGTATTCTGTGAGTGCTGCACCGCTTAAAAGTCCTGCAAATTCAAACCCAAGAAGTGTTATCATTGGATTAAGAGCATTTCTGAGAGCGTGTTTAAATATAACTTTGAATTCCGATAATCCTTTTGCACGTGCAAATTTTACATAATCCGATTCCATTACTTCAAGCATATTGGCACGCATTTGACGTTGTAATCCCGCAAGCGAAATCGTAAAAAGCACCGTAACAGGCAGAACAAGATGCCTTGCCAAATCAAGGACTTTTCCGCCTAATGACATTTCATCAAAATCAAAACTTGTCAAACCGCCAACAGGGAAAAGCGAGGTCTTTACCGCAAAAATCAGTAATAATATTGCAAAGAAAAATGATGGTATTGCCATTCCAATACTTGAGAATATTGTTAATAATCGGTCAAATTGACTTTTGTGGAACATTGCACCCAGTATCCCGAGAGGAATTCCGACAATCCAAGTCATAAATATAACAATACTTGTCAAAAGAAGCGTATTCGGAATTCGTTCCTTTAATTTATCCGATACTTTTTCTCCCGAAGAAGTTATACCCAAATCGCCCTTTACAAAAGCAGATGCCCATTTTACGTACTGTACAGGTATAGGTTTATCCAATCCTAATCTCTGAGTTTCTTTTTGAAGTGTTTCTTGAGATATTGAAGGATTAAGCCTTAATTCCGCAAGCGGGTCAATTGGGCTGAGTCGAATTATGAAAAAACTGATTATTGATACAATAAACAATAACGGAATAACTTGTACTATTCTTTTAAGTATGTATTTCAGAATATTCATTTCTCTATCCAAATTTCCTCTATATTATACAGTATTCCAGACAATGTTGTCGGATAAACATTCTTGAATTTTCTCCTAATTGCAACAATTCGTGTCGGAGAATACAGGTATACAATCGGTCTTTGATTGTATACTATTTCCTGATATCTGTCATAATATTTTTTTCTGTCTGCAAAATTAAGCTTTAATGCACCTTGTTCAAATATATTATCAAGCTCTTTTTCCCAAACAAGCCTGTCATCAATTTGATATCCCACAGGACGCTGGTTGAAAAGATGCAATGTGCCGTTTGATGCCCATACATTCTTACCGTTATGCGGTTCAAGAGGAGAACCCGTAAGCCCCATAATGGACATATCCCAGTCGTAAGAATTTGTAAGTTTATTAACAAGCGTGTTAAATTCAATAGGCTTAAAATTGACCGTTATGCCCAAGTCGGCTAAATCTTGTTTTATCATAACACCTATTGATTCACGTTCTGTGTTTCCGGCATTCGTATATAGGTCGAATTCTACTTTATTCCCGTATTTGTCATAGAGAATGTTGTTTTTTAGCCTAAACCCGCTTTTAGCAAGGTATTTTCTTGCAATATTCAAATCTCTTTTATGTCCTTTGATATTTTTGTTGAGATAAATTCCGTTCAGGCTTTCCGAAGTAAACAGAGGTACGGCAAGTCCCTGTGCTATGTTTGTTACAAGACTTTCACGGTCAATTGCATAATCTATTGCAGTTCTAAAATTGATATCCGAAAACCATTTTTGTTTGTTTGGTGAAACGTATGGTTTATTTTTTTCATTTTTTCTGTTGTTTAGGTTTATTGCAAGAAACATTGTTCCCGTATCCGCACCAAGATTATAGATTGCATAATCCGATTGAGATTCTTTCGCCTTATATCTTGCAACTGTTGAACCTCTAAGTCCTATTGTATCTATTTCTTTTGCTTCAAATTTTAGAATTTCATTATTCAAATCCCCGACAATAAGATATACAACCTGATTAAGATATGGGAGTTTTTGGTTTTTCAGATTAATTTCGTAATAATCAGGATTTCTTTCAAATATAACTCTTTGAGCGGGAACATATTTCTTCAAGTGAAAAGCTCCGCTATAAACTATATCATCAGGTTTTACGGTTGATGCAAGTATTCTGTCGAATGATTTTTCCCAATCGGGAATGGAGGTAAACCAATGTTTTGGTGCAATCGGTGTTGTAAGCTGTCGTAAAAAAGGTGCAAACGGTTTCGGTACCGTAAACACAACGGTATAATTATCAAGCTTTTTTATTTGCGGAAGCTTTCCGTCTACTAAAATACTATCTCTTACTGAAGTATTTCCCAATCCCGCAAACACAATATCTTTCCATGTGAACATTACATCGTCTGCGGTTATGGGTTTGCCGTCCGACCATTTTATACCATGCCGGAGTTTGATAATATAATTGTTTCCGTCTATTTTTATTGAATCTGCAAGTTTCGGTGTAACTTCTCCTGTTACGGGATTTGAAGTAACAAGACCGTCATACATCATGCCTGCCATTTGAGAAGATGTTGCATCTTTTGCGGTAAAAGGATTGAAGGTTTTTGGACCTTCACCGATTGTTGAAGTAATTAACCTTCCGCCAAATTCTCCGACAGGAAGTTGGGATTGCAGATAGTCAGTACCTTTTATGGTAACGGTTTTTGGATTGGGAAAAATTTTGTTAAGCGGGTATTTTTCAACCGTATCACAGGCATTGCATTTAATTTCCGTATCATAAGACGACGTATCTTTATGCAAACAAAAAGATAAAATAAGAATTACAATCCCTGTTATAATTATAAAATAAAGCGCTTTTTTCATATGAATAGAATATCATATTTTGCAGTTTAATACATTCCACCTGTTAGGGGATAATATTATCCTAAACATACAAATAAAAAAGCGTCCGTTTATAATTCGGACGCTTCTTTCAAAATGTCTTAAAAAGATTAAACTAATCTTACAGAAATTGATTTAGGTTTTCTAGTGTAAGAGATTTTATCTTCTCTTGATAACCAACCTAAGCCCATAGAAACAAAGTTATCTTCAAGGTCTAAGTCTTTAGTCATTTTGTTAATAGTAACTTCACCTTTGTCAGCTAAGTAGTTGTATATTTGACCTGCTGATTCGATAATTTGTTCTTGCATTTCTTTTCTTACTTTTGTAGCCATCTTGTGATTCTCCTTATTTGTCTCTTTGTTAATTGCCATATCTGACAACACTAGTATAGTACGTAAAAAGGCGGTTTTAGACAATCATCATTTAGTAGGATATTTACTATAACTTAAGTATTAGAGAATTTGAAAGAGTCAGGGGTAAATGGGGGTTAAAGAATTACTGAGTAACTAAGTGATTAAGATTTTGTGTGGTTATTTTTTTTGCGACCTGTCCCAAACTCTCAAAACCGTGTCATTGCGAGAGAAAACAACAATACTAACATTCACCCTTTGCCCCATAACAAGGGGGAAATGTCCGAAAGACAAAGGGGGTGTATAAATAATATCTTTTTACCCATAAAAAGGGGGTATAAAAAATATGCGCCTGGAGGGAGTCGAACCCACGGCAGACAAGGTTTAGGAAACCTC
>CAMDZX010000060.1 GCA_945910925.1 uncultured bacterium
GGAACAAAAGTTCTTGTTCCATCAAAAGAGTTTAATAATGTATTTTTAACATATCACGCTATGACTCACTTTTTACATGGTGGGATTAATTTTCATCATTTGTTAGACTGGGCTGCACATATTAAAAAAAACGGACTTGAAATTTCAAAAGAAGTTAAAGACACACCTGTCGAAAAATTTATGATTGCTATGACGAATTTAACAAACGAATATCTTGGAACGAATGTAAATGTCCCGAAAGATAAAGATTTATCAGAAGCAATCCTACATAAAATACTTAATCCTGATAAAAATCTATCAGATGTGAATATTCCAAAACCAAATTCCAAAAATCCGATTAAAATTCTTAAATATAAATATGATATGATTAAGGCAGAAGAAACAACAAAAATTAAATTGCTTGGAGAAAGTGCAGGTTCGGTTAAAGGTGCCTTAGTTAGTTCGTTCTTGAGACATTGTGCAAAACCATCATTATGTATTAAATATTTGTTTAAAATAGTTTAAAATAAACTTATCCTTTTATATAAAGTGTTTTAATCAGGTTATCTTCCAGTAACTTCTTATTTTTTGTCGAAGATTTGGAATCCTGAATCATTATACAAAATGCATACTTATGTCCGTTTTGTGTTGCGATATAACCTGTCAATGCACTAACATTCGCCAATGTACCTGTTTTTGCAAGTAAGTTTCCTTTCAAATAAAGAAGTCTGTCAGTTAATGTACCTTCACCGGATGTTGCCATAACAGGTTCAAGTTCTTCTCTATTGATAATCAAAAAATCCGTCATAAAATCAGATATCATAAGATTGTTTTTTGAAACACCGCTTGCATCTACAATATTTATTTGGGAATTATCAAGGTTTTGGTTCTTGCAATACTCATCAAACATTTCTTTTCCTGCTTGGAAAGAACCTGTACATTTTTTGAATTTCCCGCCTGCAAGTTTAAAAACTGTTTCTGAAACATAATTATCACTGTTTTTTAGGATATCATTTTTTGCAGAAGAAATATCGTGAGTTACCTTGTCTACAAAATAATAATTCTTATTAAGTTTCTTTGTATGGTATATTCCGTCAAAACTTTTTTCATTATCAATCAACGCATCCGTAAGTCTTAGTTTAAAATACTTCTTAGGACTGTTAACGGGAAGGGTAATTGTTACGGTTTTATTTATGACACCTTCTGCCGTTATTATATCAGGAGTTTCATAACTTTTTTTCTCAACCTTATATGAAGTAGTATCTCCTGTTATTACCTGATTTATAAATGTTGTAGGGTATTCCTTGTCAAATATTACATTAGCGGGTGCATTTTTTTCTGTCGGTTCTAGAAATATTTTTATTGTATTTCTGTCAAGATTGTACGCACTGAATTTTGGCATCAATGGATTTATATCATCATCCCATTGCCAACCTTCTCCCCATTCCATCTTATCAATAACCGTATCATCAATGCTGACGGATTTTACTTCTGCCGGCATTTTCTTTGTAAGTGTTTTTAAATCCTTTGATTGTAAATATGGATCTGCACCAAGAACTATTAAATAATTTCCTTCGGTGTCTTTATACAATTTTGTTTCAAATTTATAATCATTGCCAAGTGTTTTGACCGCAGGAATTGTTGTTACCAATTTTTGTATTGATGCCGGAGGCATAGGTACACTTTGATTTAATTCATATACGGTTTTATTTGACTCAAGAGATTTTATAGAAACCGAAACACAACCTTTTTTTATATTGGAATTAGAAATTACATTATTTAAATCATCCGACAATCCCCTTGCAAAACATAGATTTGCACTAAATACCGATATTAAAACTGCTAATATTCCGATTTTTTTATTCATATATAACCTCGTAATCTTCTTGAATATCTTTCAGCACCGTGCATTTTTCACGAAAATCATACATCTCATATAAATTTACAGTTGCAAATATTGCACCTTCTTTTGTGTTGATTTCGGATAAAATATTACCGCTATAATCGTAAATCAACGAATGCCCCAAATTCTTTGCCCCTGTCGGGAGTGTTCCTGTTTGGGTTAAAGCAACCATATAAGTTTGATTTTCAACAGCTCTTGCCTGAGTTAAAGCATCCCAATGTATTGCACGGGAAAGAGGCCAAGCCGCCATATTAACAAGGATATCCGCACCTGCTTTTCTGTACGCTCTGTATATTTCAGGGAAACGGATATCATAACATATTGTAAGTCCGATTTTAACGCCCTCAATATCTACAATTATAGGATTATTACCTCTTGTAATATATGTTCCTTCACTATCATCATAATAAGAATACAAATGATTTTTATTGTATGTTGCAATCAATTCCCCGTTTCGATTTATCACAGGACAGGTATTATAATATTTATCATCTGCCTTATTAACAAAACTTCCGCCCAGAATATTTGTATTATATTTTTTTGCAAAACCTGCCAGAAAAGTGATTGTTTCACTTTTATCAATTTCTTCTGCGGCATCAAGGAATTTATCACACGCCCAACCGACATTCCAAAGCTCGGGTAAAATAAGAATGTCTGTTTCTTGTTTGATATTTTCTGTTATAAGTTTCTCTACTTTATCAAAATTGGCTTTTTTATCACCGATTACTGATTCCATCTGGATAGCAGTAATATTTATCTTTTCTTTTTCCATATGCCGAATCTGTATACCTCTTTATATTTTAGAGGAGCTTGTTCTTCAAGTTCGCCTAATGATTTTTCTATTCTAAGTCTTATTTGCTCATCCTGTGCATCTGTATTATTTTTATCAACATAAATAGGTTCACCGTACAAGTTGATTAGATGAGTAAATGTAAACGGTAATCTAAACTTATCCCAAGTCGGGAATTGTAAACAGGTAGGGTTTGTAGAATACATATAAACAGGAACAATCGGAACTCCCGCGAGTTTTGCAATCTTAACAATACCGTCTTTACAAACTTTTGCAGGACCGTTCGGTCCGTCAACCATAATCGCACCGCGTTTACCGTTCTTTAGTTCTGTAATCATTTGCAATGTTGCCTCTGCCGCACCTTTTTTACCCTTAGAGCCGTGAACAACTTTTAGTCCCAATCTTTCGGTTACGTCTGCAATAATATTACCATCTCTTGAACGGCTAATCATTACATATACATTGCCCCTGTCAGGCAAACCGTATGCACAGCATTGATGAGCGTGCCATATTGCATATACACAAGACTTCACGTCAGGATGATTTACGCCTTCAAAAAATGTCATATAAGACTGCAATTTAAATATGGCATAAATAAAATCTGAAACTTTTTTTGTATCTATATTATGAAAAACTCTAACCATAAAGTAATTCTACTACAAGCGTATGAACTTATCAACTTTAACGTTTTTTAGAAAATATCCACCGTGCGTATGATGAGGTGTATTGATTAATGATGTAAATTAACTATGGTGATACATATAAATTGCCGGAGAGAGGTTAAAATTTGAAAAAGTTTAAGTTTCGTCTTCAGTCGATACTAGACATGCGAGAAAAAGAACTGGAGAAGAAACAGCAGGAAATGGCAGGTATTGTTAAAATCCTAAATAGTCAGATAGAGGAATTAGAGTACATCAATTCCAAATCAGCAGAGGTTTTGGCATCTCTTGAAAATATGTACAGCGAGGCTTCAATAGATGTTACGACAATTTCAGGCAGTAACGGGTACTTAATAAAATTAGAAGTTGATGCTAAAAAACAAAATCAAGTTATACAAAACACCAGAAACGTTATGCGAATGAAACAATTGGAAATTAACGAGATTTATAAAAAAGTAAAGGTTTTAGAAAAACTAAAGGAAAAACAAGAAAAAGAATATTACAAAGAATTTGAAGTAAAAACGGCAAAAGAAATAGACGATATAGTTACAACAAGGTACAAGGTCAGCTAGATGGCACAACAAATAACAAACAACAATTTAATATTGGATATAGAAAGTTTGTCAAAAACACAAACGGATTATGCTGATGACTCGGTTGTTAAATTTGATAGTGTACTTGATGTTGCAAACAAGACCTTGAATAAAGATACAAATTCTAAAACTTCAAATATTGCAAATTATTCTAAAGACACTAATCTTCAAAACAGTTCTAAAGAAAATACGGTTGATACAAATACAATTGACATATCTTCAAATGACTACAAACAGCAAGATAATATATCTCAAACTGCTACTTCTTCTGACACGACAAAAAAAACACAAATAATAGCAATTCAAGAAGAAACAAAAAATAATACAGATACTGAGATTGAAGATACTTTAAATGATTCGGAAGATATGCAAAAAGCTATTGATACAGTTATACAATACGCTTATCTGGGAGAAGAAATTGATATAGAAAACGAAACTTCCGGTATTGAGCTTGATAAAACTGCTAGCACAATTGAAATTAGTGATGACGAAACATTTGAAACTGATAATACTCTTGAAATTAGTGATGATGAAATTTCTAAAACCTATAATCTTGATAATGAAGTTTTAATTGCAGAGAATAAAGAAAACTTTGATATATTGGATAATAATAGTGAAATGACAACAACCGAAAAAGTTGTTGTTATACCAATGAATATCAATACAAAAGACATAGATACAAATCCAACATTATCTACACCACAAAATGAAGATGTTTCTCAAATTAATGTTTCCGCGGATGTAGTGTTGGATGAAGATATACAAGTTTCTCAAAACCTGAAGGAAACTTCTAAAAACCTCATATCCCAACAAATGATAGATGAATTGGATGTAACAATAGAAGAAGTTTCCGATACAACAACAGTCGAAGTTTCAACAGAAGAAACAGTTTCTATAATGGATTCAACAGAGCAAGCCATAAAATACATGATGGACAAAGAAACTGTTAATGTTGATACAAAAAATATCACGCAAAAAAATATAGAAACAGATAGCGTTAAAATAACTCCGGTAACACAAGATAATGAACTTGAAATAATAGAGTCTAATACAATTGAAATTGACGAAACGATAGAAGTAGCAGAAGATATAATTCCTAATAATACTGATAAAAAAGAAGTTGAAGTTTCTGATAATAAAGTAACCGAAGATTCTACACTTATGGAAGAATCAGAAGATGTTCCGGAAACGGATGCATTAAAGAATAATAATAGTGAATCAGAAGAAAATAATAATCATTCGGATTCAAAAAATAATAAAGATAATAAAACAGAAACTAAAAAAGATATATTTGTATCTGACAAAACTTATGAAGAAACAACCGATACAGAAACCAATCCGACAGATATAAAATCTACGGTTTCTGTAGAAAATATTTCGGAAACAAAAGGTAATATTCACTTGTCAACAGTAAAAACTGTGGTGAATAACAATACTTCCGCAAATATTTCCAAAGAAGATGTAATTGCACAAATTCACACAAAACTTCAAACGATGAACGCAACAACAAATGCAAAATTAACAATGGTTTTGAACCCTGAATCATTAGGTAAAGTTGCAATTCAACTTATTAACACAAAAACAGGACTGACCGCTGAAATGCAAGTTGCATCTCAAGCTGTTAAAGATATTTTAGACAGTAATTTGTCTAATCTTAAAGATACATTAACTGCGCAAGGTATTCAGGTTAATGATGTTTCCGTAAAAGTTTCACAATCGGAAAATAATGCTGAAATGGATTACACAGAGCAAGAAAACAACAGCGGCAACAAGCGTGAACAACACAAACAACAAGAACAAGAAAAAGACGCAGAAAAGTTTGAACAAATGTTTTCTAAATCAAAAGAAAATAACAAAGATAATTTAGAGGAATAGAATATGTCAACAATAAGTCAAACAGTAACAGCAATGCAAAATGAAACGGCATACAACAAAGTTAATTCAGGCAATACAACGATGTCTGATAAAGACATGTTTTTGAGTCTGATGCTTCAACAAATGCAAAATCAAGACCCGACAGAACCTGTTGATAACCAGCAATGGTTATCTCAATTGGCTCAGTATTCATCATTAGAACAAATGACACAGATGAATGAAGGACTAACAAGTTTATCATCAGCATTGCAGGCTTTATCAGACAATGTTTCACAAAATAGCGGTATTAGCCAAACTTTATCGCTCATCGGAAAAGAAGTTGACATCGTTACTAACCCTGAAAATCCGGATGAAGTTATAACGGGTATTGTTACCGAAGCTACTTTTACTGATGGGGAAGGACAAGTAAAAGTTAACGGTAAATATTATTCAATAGGTTATGTTCAAAATGTTAGAACTGCCGGAACGGAAGGTTCTGAAGAAATTCAATAAAAATATAAATATACTGGACTTTATAATTAGAGGAGAGAGAGAAGAATGAGTCAGGCACTTTACACATCAAAAACAGGCATAGATGCGGGACAAACGCATATCAATGTTATTGCAAACAATGTCGCAAATATTAACACAACAGCTTACAAAACAGCTAATGTTACATTTTCAACATTGTTTTCAAGAACATTGTCCAATGGTTCTGCAGCAACCAAAACCGGTGGTGGTACAAATCCGAAACAAATAGGTCTTGGTACACAAGTTGCATCAATTACCAGAAATTTTGATCCGGGTTCATTTCAACAAACCGGTGTATCTTCAGACTTGATGATATCAGGTAACGGTTATTTTATTGTACAAGATGGTAGCGGTACTCAGTATTTTACACGTGATGGACATTTTTCTCTTGATTCTGCCGGAAATTTGGTAACGGCGGCAGGCTTTAAAGTTGTTGGTACTACAAATGAATACTCTCCTCGCTCGTCAGAATATACTGTACAAGTGCCTTCGGTTCTTAATGTATCAGTAAGCGGTACTGCAAAAGATGATTTAGCATTGAAAACCTTGAATGATTTAAATGCTGTTTCTGTTCGTACCGGAACATTTATATTTAATGTTGGCGGTACAAGTTCAAGTGCAGAGGTCGCTAAATTCAAAAAAATCTCTGATGATGAATATCAATATGATAAAGATGCTGACGGTACATTCGGTAGTGGTGGAGATGTGACATATACCCGTATGAATATGGCGGCATTATCGACAGCAGATAGACAAGCATTAACGGATTTATACGGTACAGTCGAGCCAACAGATGTATTTTTTAAGGGTTCAGATGGTACTTATGTCAAAGGTGAATTCCCTGCAACAGGTAATGTTACAATAAGAAATGTTCAAAAAACACTTTCTTACAAAATTAGTGAAGGCGATTTGACAAGTACTTTAGAAGATTTTGTTAATAGCGTAAATAATTCATTTAATGCACAAGGTTATGATAAAATCAAATTTGCGGTAATGGATGGAGGTTTACAACTTCAAAATAATTCAGGAGAAACCCTTTCAGTTGCAGATAATCAAACAACTGATTTCCTTACACAGGTCGGTTTAGATGATGCACTTGATGCGGCGCAAGCAGGACAAACTTTATTCTATACAGATACTATGAATAAATCTGCTACAATCAGTACAGGTAATAATACTGCTGATGCTATTAAACGCTCTGATTGGTATATTTCAGAAACAGGTATTGTAACTGCAAAATATAATGATGGTTCATCTTTAACTGTAACATTTAATGATAATGGCAGGGCGTTGTGGCAATATACAACTTCAGATAATGTTATTATTTCATCTTCGGGCGCAGCGGGGACAGATTTGGATATGTCTTCGACATCTTTAGAACCTGCAAATATGGTATTGGAGATGGGTACAGTTATTAATGATTCAGGTTTAATTGCAGAAACTGATAATTTATGGTCATTGGGACCGAATGCCGGAGAATTTGCGTATGGTATGGCAAATACAAACGGTTTTGGGTCACTTAAGTCGGGTGGTTTAGAAGGCTCTAACGTTGATATGGCAACAGAATTGTCAAATATGATTATGGCACAACGTGCTATTCAGGCTAATTCAAGAGTATTCTCGACTGCAAGTTCAATTCTTGAAACAATAACGTATTTAGGACAATAATTCAAAAATATTTAGGGCATGCCCTAAGTTATTAAAAGTCTTAAAACTCTTGTCAAGAACTTAACAAAACGATAGAACTTTACAAAACTTAATAAATTAAAAACATGCTGTATTCCATGCAAATCATGGGTTTCGGCAATCCAAGAAAGGAGGGAAAAGTTTTACAATTGAATATTTGTCTTATCATGAGCGATAAGATATAATTTTAGAATGTAGAGGAGATTTGCAATGTCAATAGAGAGTGTAAAAGAAAATCTTCTACGTGTAAGAAAAACAATCGTACCTTATACACCAAATATAATTGCTGTAACAAAGTATTACGGACTTGAGGCTATAACAGATGCATATGGCGCAGGTTTGAGAAATTTTGGAGAGTCCAGAGCGAATGATGCTATTCAAAAAATTGAGGCATTACCTGAGGAAATTCGACAAAATTCAACATTCCATTTTATCGGTCATTTGCAAACAAACAAAGTCAATAAGGTCGTAAAGTATTTTGATTATATCCAATCAGTCGATTCTCTGCATTTGGCAGAAGTTATTTCTGAATCCGCAAAAGTATTGGATAAAGTTCAAAAAGTCTTGTTGCAAATAAATATATCAGGAGAAGTCCAAAAGTTTGGATTTAGTGAGAGAGAGCTTTATGATAACTTAGAAAAACTTTTAAAACTTAGCAATCTTGATATATGCGGGTTTATGTGTATGGCACCTTTAGGGGCGTCGGAAGAGGAACTCGATGAGGTATTTAAGAAGGCTGAACAAATCAAAACAGACGTAAACAAGAAATACAGCTTGAACTTGAAGGAATTATCAATGGGTATGAGCGATGATTACGAGAGAGCAGTAGCGAACGGTGCTACAATGATACGTTTAGGAAGAATATTATTTAAATAATCGGAGGAAAGATGACAATAACAGAAAAATTGAGCGGAATAGTTGATTTTTTGACTCAAGGTCTAACCAGAGACGAAGATGAAGATGCTTTCGATTTTGGTGGCGATGAAGAATATATTGAAGATGGGAATGCTCTAAGAATTTCTAAACCTGAGTATTCAACCAGAACAGAAAGCCCTAGAGAAATGAAGGTTGTTAATCATCCTAATTACAGAGGGTATGAAGTAATGATAGTAGAACCTCGTTCTTTTGGTGAAGCAGGTCAAATGGTTAAACATTTGAAGGATAAAAAAACTGTTGTTTTAAATCTTCATTTGTTAGACAAAGACCAATCACAAAGAACAATTGATTTTGTTTGCGGTGCTGCTCACGCTCTTAACGGTACAGCACAAAAAGTGGGCGAAATGGTATTCATCTTTACTCCAAATAATGTTGCTTTGTCAGTAGATGCTCAAGCACAAAGCAAATTTGCAGAATCTTTATGGA
Source organism: uncultured bacterium (assembly GCA_945910925.1). Lineage (GTDB taxonomy): Bacteria > Cyanobacteriota > Vampirovibrionia > Gastranaerophilales > Gastranaerophilaceae > UMGS1585. Next base: position 9,358 of record CAMDZX010000060.1, read on the forward strand.
ATAAACCATTATAATATATAAATTGATTTGTGATAGTTGGATTTTTAGGATGCTTGTGCATCCTTTTTTTTATGTAAAACAAAGAGGGTGTCCATGACTTCCGGGACACCCTTTTGTTTGGTGGTAAATTATATTTTGAGTCTTTTAAATTAATCCTTTCTTTTAACTTAACTATAACTAAATTCTTATTTAACTTATGAGAACAGTTTGAATGTTCTGTCAACGTTGTCTTTTGCAACTGTTTTCAACGTATCGATTTCTGTTTTGATAGCGTTTCTTTCCTGTTCCATAGCTGCTAAGTCGGTATCAAATTTCTTGTCTTTATTGTTGATTTTTCTCATATCTGCTTCGTACTTAGCTTCAGCTTTCTTGAGGTCAAGTTCGTCTGAAACTTCTTGTAACGAAGTATCTGTTGCGATATTGACTTCTGAGAATGTACCGTTATACATTGGTTTTTCAAATACGATAAACCCTGCTTCAACCATATTTCTCAAAACTTCAACATTAGTTACATCAATGTCCTTTAAAGTAGTATCACTTGTTGTTTCAAATTTCTTACCTTTAGCTACTTTACCATCTGCAGATACTTCAGAAACTAAGTATGTATCATTATTGACAGTAACAATATCACCGACTTTACCAATCGGACCATCTGATATGGTAGTCTCTGTTTGAGGGGTCTTTAATTTTGTACCATCATAACCGGCACAATCAATCCAAGTATTACCTTTCAAAACTTTGATTGTGTAGCCTGCATCCATAAGTGTTTTAATACTTGCGTCTACATAATTTGCAGCGCCGTCTGCGCCGATTTGTTTGAATTGTACTTTTTGCTTGTTAAGAGCGTCTTCA
>CAMDZX010000061.1 GCA_945910925.1 uncultured bacterium
AGTTTGATGGGCGATACTCCTGATGCAGGAGCATCTCAGGATGAAATTGATATTATATATCATGGAGATGATTTGCAAATTGCGTTTAATTACAAATATCTTCTTGATTGTTTCAAAAATCTTGAATCGGAAGAACTTATTATGGGTATGAACACAAATCTTTCTGCAACGGTTCTTAAACCTGATAATGAAGAAGATTTTGTATATCTTGTAATGCCTGTTCAAATAAGATAACAAAGATATTAAAATTTTGAATTTATAAGATAAACGCAAGTATCATAAGCACCATTGAACCTATGGTCATTGCTGTGTTCAGTTTTGAGTAAAATTTATTGTTATCATACCTGTGTGATGACTTTTTTGCTTTTGATACGCTTGCAAGTCTGTCTAAACGAATTTTTGCATCATCATAGAAAAAATCCGTTTCAAAAACTTTGTTTTCAAGCCTTGATAAGCGTTCATTTACACTATCATTAGGATAAGAATTGTGGAGAATTTTTTCTTCCAATGCGGCAAGTTCATATTCATCTTTAGAATTATATGTACTAAACGGTTGTTTATTTCTTTGATAACTGTTGAATTGCGGAGAACTGTAATATGATTGGATATCAGGTTCGGAATCATTATATGCGGTATAATCATAATCATACGAATTATTCTGTGCAATCGGCGGATTTTGGTTGTAGTATTCGGCTTTTATACGCTCCATTCTTGTATAATAATCATCTGTTTCAAATGTTTTATTAAAAAGTTTTTTCTCTATATTAACAATCCTGGAATGAAGACTTTTTTCAGGAGTTGAGCGCATAAAAAGTTTTTGTTCTATTTCATCAATAATCGGATATTTTTCACTACCGTCACTTTTTACGATATCTTCTTCATTCATAAAAGTATCGGTTGATGGTGCTATTTCCTGACCGATAACATCGCCTGCAATATCTTTATTAATTGTATTTAATCTGTTTTGTACCGAGCCGGATTTTGTTTTTCCGTAAATATTTTTCTCTAATCTGTTAAGTCTTGCTTCAGGTTTTTCTGTAGAATAGTCCACTCCGAATGTGGCATCTTCAAGTTTGGAAAGAGTTGATGATACAGAGTTTGCAGCAAAACCCTGCAGACCTGTAAGTATTATAGATGTAACCAAAAATTTTTTTAGCATAACGAACTCCTAAATTTATTTTAAATTATGAGTTCGTTTTATCTATTGAACCGTTCAGGGATTTAATTTTTATAAAAACTAATCAATTCTGTGTAGGTAGAAAGTATTAGAATTCGATACCTTTTCTGGCAGAAACTCCAATATCCCAGTAATGTTTAACGGGTTCTATTTTTGATACAAGGTGTGCAGCATCAATAATTTTTTTGTTCGCACATCTTCCCGTAATTACAATCTCCATTCTGTCAGGTTTGTTTTTAATGGTTTCAACAACATCATTTACATCAATAATTCCGAGAGATATTGCAATATTCAATTCATCAAGGATAAGTAAATGGCATTCATTTTTTTGTATAATATCTTTTGCTTTTTTCCATCCGTCAGAAATTATTTTTCTGTCCTCATCCGTAATACTGTTTGAATACACAATGTGTTCCGTACCTGCCTGATATATTGTGAGATTTTTTTGAATTTTTTCGGACAGGTTTCTAAATGAATTAAGTTCTCCATATTTGTTTCCGCCTTTGGTAAACATAATCAGAATAACCTTCCAATCTCTGCCCAAAGCACGCATTGCAAGTCCAAGCGATGCGGTGGTTTTACCTTTTCCGTCGCCTGTATAAACCTGAATATATCCGTGTTCATCCCATTCGGGATTGTATAGAGTTTTATCTTTATCCATATCCGATTTTATTATATATTAAAACTATGGATAAAAAAACATCTTTGCGCCTAAAATCAAAACAAATACGTAGTAATCTGGATATTAACAAAATAAGTAATATTTTGACGGAAAAAATTCGTGAATTGGATGTGTACAAACAAGCACAAAATATAATGCTTTATTATCCTTTGGAGAATGAAATTAATCTTACGGGACTTTTACATGACAAAAAGAATTTCTATTTGCCGAGAATGAACGGTAAGAATTTGGAATGTTGTCCTTACAAATATGGAGATGTTTTGAAAAAAGCTAAGTATAATATATTAGAACCTTTGAGTGAGTGTATTTTGTGTCCTGTTCTTGATTTGGTGATTACTCCCGCTTTGTGTGCGGATAGAAAAGGTAATCGTTTGGGTTATGGCGGTGGATTTTATGACAGGTTTTTAAAAACGGGAGATTGGAAAACGCTTTTGGCTCTGCCGCATGAGTTGTTATTTGATGAAATTCCATCAGAGGAGCTTGACGTAAAAATAAATTATATCGTGACAGAAAAAGAGGTTTGTATTATAATATAGCCAGCATAAGGAGAAAGACATGACAGAAGTTTCTAAAATATTAAGCTATATGCCGACAGTAATCGAAGCATCATCAAGAGGCGAACGTTCATTTGATATCTTTTCAAGATTATTGAGAGAGAGAATAATATTTTTAGGAACAGAAATCAATGACGAGGTTGCAAACTCAATAGTTGCGCAGCTTTTACTTTTGGATAGCGAAAATCCCGAAAAAGATATTATGCTTTATATTAACAGTCCGGGTGGTGTAATTACAGCCGGCATGGCAATATATGACACAATGAATCTTATTAAAGCAGACGTATCAACAATATGTTTGGGTGAAGCTGCAAGTATGGGTTCGTTCCTATTATCCTCAGGTGCAAAAGGTAAGAGATTGGCTTTACCTAGTGCAAGAATAATGATTCACCAACCTCTTGGCGGTGCTCAAGGTCAGGCAACCGATATCGAGATTGAGGCTAAAGAAATATTGAGAATGAAAAAAGAATTAACCTCTATTTTGGCACAAAACTCAGGACAAGACTTGGAAAAAGTTCAAAAAGATTGTGAAAGAGATTATTACATGTCTGCGGCTCAAGCTGTTGAATACGGGTTAATTGATAAAGTTATTACCGCCGAAAGATAGTTAAAAAGGTATTTAAAAATTTATTATTAGACCCGCAAAAAATATTTTTTGAGGGTTTAGTATTACCATAATGGGTGTTTTAAATAATATAAACAAAGTTTTAAGTGCAAAGTATACCGGCATTTGTTTATTTGGAGTGACCGGTGCTTATAAGATGTTTGTTGATTATAAACGAGCACCCAAAGAAGATAAAAGAAACACCCTTTTTAGAGATGCTTTTATACTTGGAGGTTCTGCCGGCGGATTAGCTTTGTATAGTCTTGGTAGGAACAGTTTTGTTAAATCACCGCTAAAAAAAAGTTGCAACAAACAGTTTGATAAATTGGTGGACAAGTTTAAAAATACTAAACTCTGGGAAAAATTGAATACAACTTCAGGCAAATTTATCAAGAAGCCTATTGCAACTGTTTTGAAGCATGGTTATAACGTTGTTAGAGATTGTTTGGATAATACGATGTTGTACGCATCAGGTTTACTTGGTGCTGTAGGTGCGGATTATTTGATTCAGATTGCTCACACCCATAGAAAAATAATTGACAATAATGCAGAGAAGAAGAAAGCAGAAGTAATCAAAGAATCTAATGTGTATATCGACCCTGTAACTAAACTGAAGGCGAAGTTTATGCACAATAAACTCGAAAATGATTTTGACAAAGTAGTTGATGAAGATACAAAAAATAATATTTTATCAAATATCACAAACATGCCTGAAATGCGCGTATTTACAAATACAATGATTGGTTTGGAAGGTTTGAGAATAGCAGAAGAAAAAACGTTCAAAGATAAATTAACAAGAACAACAAACAGTTTATTAAAAGGAACATTGGTTCCGATGTTTTATTTGTCACTTGCATCTAATATAACAAAAGGAATGAAGGGTTTATACAGAGTTCCTTTGGTATTTAGCACAATGGTTGCAGGAACAATGTTTACCAATAAAGCGATTGATAAAAACATGCATAAAAAAGGTATAGAAGGGTAGAGTATTAGCAGACTTTAGTCTGCTGATATTCTCGTGGCAATGGGTAAATGGATGTAAAAAGTGACTGAGTGATTATTTTGTATGGGTATTTCATCGCATCAGACCCTAAACCCTCAAGTCCTGTCATTGTGAGAGCCGGTAGGCTCGTGGCAATCCGGCTTTTACATGAAGTAATAGATTATTTGATAAAAATAAATAAGTAAATCACATACTTCCTAATTGGTAAAATGCTGAAATACGCCTGATTTAATGTTACACTAAAAAAATAAATGCATCTTTTCGCCGGCTATTCCACTGCTGTCCCGAACAATTTTACAAATAAACTCCTGCAACATAGAGTAGTTGTAGGTTTGGAATTCGCTGAATTGTGTCCGGACAATAATTTTTAATTAGTTTACAGTCACTTAGTAACTCAGTCAAATAGTTTTCTATCCCTAATTTTCTCTCATTTACTTTATCTCATTAAGTAGGGAATATGTTCGCAATTTTTTAAAAACAAAAAAAAGACCCGGAAAGGGTCTGAAAATTAAGTTAGTGGGAATTAAGTTGAGTTAAGTTAAGTTATACTTTTGCTATAACCGAACATCACTCCTGTCTACAATTTGAACCGTGTACGGTTGTTTAATGCCAGTATTCTCATCTCTTCAAATAAAATTCCGCTTTCATCTTTGGTTTCACCATCCAATTTTTTGAATTCTTCTGAAATTTCATTTGCTTTTGCGTTGATGTCATAGATGTTTAATACAGCCATTCTCTCACCTGCGATTCTTTTGTCTCTCTCTTAATATCTTTGTGTTTATTTAATGTTTACTTATATATAAAGTATATATACAAAGGTAAATTTCACATCTTGTGGATTTTGTAATATTTATTTACAAAAATCTTTTAAACCTAATAATATTAAGAAACTTATATTTATTTTTTATTTAAAATTATATAATTTACTATCAATAATCTGTTTATTAATAAAATTTGTTTATATAACATTCTCCAAAAAACTGATTGCACAATTTATAAAAAACGCTATAATATAATGTAGGGTAAAATTCATTGTCCGTTTAATTATGGTTTTATCTGAATATTGTACATTGTTACAAAATGTAAAAAGGCTAGAAATGGGTATTTTTCACGCTATATCCGAGTTTTAGATTTTAAGTGTAGAAATAACTATTAATTACTAGCAAAAAATATTTTTTACATGTTTTCTATAATACGCGGAAGGATATTGCTTATATAAACAGGGTAGGGACACATCACTAAGCAACGCAAATAGAGGTATAACTCAATGGTAGATAATAGAGCCGCTGGGTTTTACGGTATATCAGGCGCTTTAAATTTTAAGAGTGGTGATATTTCGGGAACCGCAGCCAAAACAAATGAAGAAAAAGCAGGCACTGATGCAGAATACACAAAGCTTGAAAAAGAAGGTGATTCGGCATCAAAAGAAAGTGCTAAATTTAGCGACAAGAGTGCACAATTGAATGCGACATTAAGCTCTCTTGCCATGCTTAATGTATCTTCTATTATCAGCTCTAAACTTCCAAAACTTAAACAATCAACCAAACGTTTCAAACAACTGATTGATGAAACAGAAGAATTAATTGTTGCCCTAAACGAAGAACACGAGAAAAATAAGAAGGAAAACCCTTTTAAGCAAGAACATCCGTTTTCTAAACAAGAAGATGATGAGGAAGATGACGAATACTATTAAGAAATGTTTTTTGAACAACATTGTCCTGCATTAAGTATCCGGTGTGAACATTATCCGCTTACTTTTCAATCGCTTATTGTTCTGTCACATTGTTACTTTTTGAATGAAAATGTCATGAATAACAATGAATTTATTTCGATAATATTACTCATAACTACCGGCGAAAATTAAAACTTTCACTATTATTTAAAATAACAAATTTTATATCAAACCTTGTTTGTGTATAATAAATAATGAAAAAAGAGAGGTTTGAATATGAAACAAAGAATTATGTCAGGCATGCGTCCTACGGGAAAATTACACTTGGGTCATTATCTTGGTGTAATTGATAACTGGGTAAAACTTCAAGATGAGTATGAATGTTTTTTTCAGGTGGCAGACTGGCATGCACTCACTACAAAATATGATAAAACAGAAAATCTTAAACAAGATGTAAGAGATGTTATTATGGATTGGTTAGCTTGCGGTATCGACCCTGAAAAGTCAACTATTTATGTTCAATCTCTCGTACCTGAAACTGCAGAGCTACATATCTATTTGAGCATGATAACTCCGCAAAATTGGGTTGAACGTGACCCGACCTTAAAAGATATGGCAAAAATTCTTAAATCCAAAGAGGGTATGGGAACACAAATTAATTACGGCTTAATGGGTTATCCCGTATTGATGTCTGCGGATATAATGCTTTTCAATGCGGATTTTGTGCCGGTAGGAATTGATCAGGTTGCCCATGTCGAACTTACAAGAGATATAACCAGAAGATTTAACAATATCTACAAAACAGATTTCTTTAATGAGGCACAGCCTAAACTCAATAACTGTTCTTTGATATGCGGACTTGACGGTAATAAAATGGGCAAATCCTTCAACAACGATATTAAAATTTCGGATTCCGAAGAAGTTACCGCAAAAAAAGTTATGACTGCAATAACAGACAGAAGCAGACTCAGAAAAGATGATTTAGGACATCCTGATGAGTGTGAAGTTGCGTTCAAGTACTGGAAGATTTTCGGTACGGAATCTGAAACGGATACCGTAAGATGTGAATGCGAAAAAGGTTTAAGAGGATGCGCACAATGTAAACGTGAACTCGGTTGCAAGATTAATGAACGAATGAGAGAAATTCGTGAACGCAGAAAATACTTTGAAAATAATCCGGAATTGGTAGACAATATTATACGAGAAGGATCTGAAAAGGCAAGAATTGAAGCACAGAAAGTTCTTGCAGAAGTAAGAAAACTAGTCAAAATGTACTAATTATTTTTGAGGATTCAATTATGAAAAAATTCTTGGTTTTAATCTTAATATTTCTTGCAGGTTGTGTTTGTTATGCGGAAGATATGAAGGTTATGGCTTTGAATGATATATCAACGGATACTCCGTCCGAAATCAAGGTTCAAGTTCTACAAACAATGAAGCTTGATGAGGGTGTAATCCTTGAACAAGGTACTATCGTCAAGGGTATGATGGTGGATGTTGTTCCGCCTAAACGTCTTAAACGTGATGCGACATTCTCGTTTATGCCGACAATGTACACAACACCCGACAAAACCACATACAAACTTAACCGTAAATATGTAGGGAAATTTTCTCCTAAAATCGAAATAGACAAAGGCGAACTTGCCAAAACGGCTGCACTTTCTGTCGGAGATTTTTTTGTGAAAGGATTAAGTACGGGGTTCTATGCCGTACAAGGTGCTATCAAAGATGAAAAAGGTAACAGATTGGTTTCTTCCGTAAACAATGTATATGAAAACTCACTATTTTCATACATCAGTAAAGGAGATTCAACTTATATTGCCGCACAGTCTTTGTTTACATTCAGGTTTGCAAATCCTGACCCTGAGGAAAGTAAATATCTCGGGCCTGCCGTAATAAAACAAAAGAGGACATCATCCAAAAATGTTCCGGGCAAGGCTCAGGGTTCTTTGCCTGTTGTAAATTCTCAAGATTAAACGTTTCGGGAGAAAGAATATAATTTTTTATAACTGCGGATTTCTTTTTTAGCATACTCCATGCTAGAATAGTTTTAAATATCATTAATCCGAAAAAAGTTCCGTTTAATGATAGTCTTTTTAAGAGTAGTATTTGAGATAAAGTTTTATGACAAAAGAAAAAGTTTTCTTAACCGTTTTATTGGCAGTTGTATGCTTATTTTCCGCATTGTTTATCAGCAAAAAATTATCGGAAAATAATGATATCACTCAATACGGCAAAGCAATAAAAGTTTATCAATCAGGAGATTATCAAACCGCTTACTACAAGTTTGGAGCAGTATCCGGTTTTTCATCGCTTAAACAGGCGGCTTTATTCAGACAGGCAAGATGTGCAACGCTTATAGGCGATAATCAAACCGCAATCAAAAATTATTCAACACTATTAAAACGATTTCCAAAATCGCCGTTATACCCGATAAGCGAATATAATCTTGCGATGCTCTTATATGAAAGCCAAGACTTTAGAAGCGCACACAGACATTTTCAACACATAGTAAAACATTTTCAGGATAAAGAAGTTGCAATTGCTTCAAAATATTATTTAGGAATACTGGAAAACAAACCTCAATTAATATTAGAATATATTTCATTATCTCCGAACGGAAGATTTGCCAAAGATGCAATATTCAATTTAGTTTCACAAGATATAAAGTTTACCAATGCAGATAATTTAATTATCGCAAACTCATATTTTGCACAAGGAGAATACGAAAAAGCTCTCGAGTATTACCAAAAAACGAGTTTACAGTATAGTTGGACAGGATATGCTAAAACTCTTTTTAAACTCGGCAAAACAGAAGAAGCAAAACAAATTGCGATAAAGGGTTTGAGTATGTATTCAGGTTTTGCGGATTTAAAAGATGTATATGAGGTTATTGATTCTTTTGTTGATATTTCAGGTTCAAAACTTACTACAATAAATTATTTGTTTAATATCAATCCAAAATCCAAAGCGGCAGATTATCTTCTGTTTTTATCGGCAAAGTATTCTCCTGTGTCTCAAACACCTGCAATTTATGAAGAACTTTATTCCCGATTCCCAGACGGTCAATTCTCGGGTGAGGCTTTGTATAAAACATTTTACGCAAAAATCAATGCAAAACAGTATAATCAGGCAATCAAACTCGGCAGACTTCATCTTTCAAAATTCCCTGATACGAATTCTGCACCTGCCGTTATGTATTGGTTAGGAAAAGTATACGAAAAACAACACAAAACAGACCTTGCAAAAAGTTGTTATAAAGGTGTTTTGACAAAATATCCCGACAGTTATTATGCAATGCGGGCAAATACTAAATTGCATAATCATCAGTCAATGTTTGAAAAACAATCCGTAAACCCGAAACCTGTTGTATTTCCGTTAAACAATAAATCAGAGGCTGATTTTGTTATCAAACTTGCGAAACTGGGTGATTATGATTTTGTACAGGAATTATACAAAAATGACGGATTTGTACAAAGCTGGATTGAATATCAAAAAGGTAATTACACACAATCAGCAATACTTGCACGTGAGGCAATGGACAAACTTTCACCAAAACCTGATTTTAACGATGTTCGCTGGCGGTTGGTTTACCCGATTCATTATTATGATTATGTAAAAAAATACGCAAATGATGAAAATTCCGTCCTTATTTTGTCAATTATAAAAGAAGAAAGTCATTTTAACAGTAAAGCCCAAAGTCCTGTCGGTGCAGGGGGATTAATGCAGCTTATGCCTGCAACCGCAAATGAAATTGCAAACAGTTACGGAATATCAAACAATTTGTTTAATCCCGAATCAAATATTCATCTTGGATGTCTGTATTATGCAAAAATCAAACATGCTTTGAATTACAAAGATACTTCCGCTATTATGGCGTACAACGGCGGTTCGGCATCTGTTTTGAATTGGAAAAAACAACTTGATTATTCGGATATGGATGATTTTATTGAAAAAATCCCGTATCCCGAAACAAAAGATTATGTCAAAAAAGTTTTAAAAAGTTATTGGAATTATTGTAATATTTATAATTGATTATTATTTGTTAATAAATCTACCCCCACAACCCAACAATATTGACAAATGATTTAGATAATTTACCGGAAGACTACCTAAAAAAAGCACAAGAAGAAGATTTACCTATAATTGTATTTGAAAAAAGATAATATTATTTAACTATATTTGAGCCCCAAAAATATTACATCAGCTGGGTAAAATGGTTATTTAACCTTTTAAAAATGTTTTTGTAAGTCTGAATTGTTAAAATAATACGAAACATTGTATCATTGCTGCGTTTCATAAGGTTGGTAGACTAAAGTCTACCCTACTTCTGATTTCCAACATTTATACATTTTATTTCTCATACCGCATTGGTAAGATTCCGAAACAAGTTCGGAATGAC
>CAMDZX010000062.1 GCA_945910925.1 uncultured bacterium
AGGAGAAACAACCGTAATCGGTGATGATGTCCTTATATATCAGCAGGTAACTCTTGGCGGAACGGGGAAAGAGACAGGTAAACGGCATCCGACAATCGGGAACAATGTAATACTCGGAGCCGGAGCAAAAATTTTGGGGAATATAAAAATAGCTGACCATGTTCGAATAGGTGCAGGGTCGGTGGTTGTTAATGATGTTCCTGAATATTCTACCGTTGTTGGTGTTCCAGGGAAAATCGTTCAGCAAAAATACGTGGCAGCTGATGGAACTTTACAACACAATAGAATTCCTGACCCTGTTACATGCGAACTTAACAGAATGAAGTACGAAATCCTTGACTTGCGTGAACAACTGGAAAAGTTGAAAAAATAATACTCTGATTGCTAAATAACTGTATTTTTGTTATGATTGGTTTGTTAAACTTTATTATAGAGAGGGATACGAAATATGGATTTAATGAAAGGTAAAAAGGGTGTTATATTTGGTGTTTCTAACACTCATGGTATAGCTTACGGTATTGCAAAACAACTTCACGATGCAGGTGCTGAAATAGCATTCACTTATGCCGGAGAAGCTATGGAAAAAAGAGTTAAACCTATTGCCGAAGGTATGGGTGCAAAGATTATTATGAGTTGTGACGTTACAAAAGAAGATGAAGTAAAAGCCGTTTTTGATGAATGTGAAAAGGTATACGGTAAACTTGATTTTGTTGTTCACGCAGTAGCATTTGCGCCAAAAGAAGCATTAATGGGCAGATTTGTAGATACAACCGTTGATGCTTGGAATACCGCACTGGGTGTTAGTGCTTATTCACTTGTAACAGTTGCACGTTGTGCAGAACCTATTATGAATGAAGGTTCTTCTATATTTGCATTGACTTATCTTGGCTCCGTAAAATCTGTTCCAAGCTACAATGTAATGGGTGTTGCAAAAGCTGCGTTAGAATCTGCAATGAGATTCTTGGCAGTAGATTTAGGTCCAAAAGGAATAAGAGTTAACTGCTTATCGTCAGGTGCTGTTAAAACTCTTGCATCAATGGGTATTTCAGGCTTCTCTAAGATGTTAAAAGCAGCAGTTGCACGTTCTCCTCTTGGCAGAAATGTTTCTCTTGAAGATGTAGGAAAAGCAGGCTTATTCTTGGCTTCTGATTTATCTTCAGGTATTACAGGTGAAGTTCTATACTGTGACTGCGGTTGTAATTCAGCTTACGCATCAGCGCAAGAAATGGATATTATTTCAAATAACATCGAATTATAATTATTATTTGTTTTTAAGTGAAAAAATGAGGAAGTTCTATCTTCCTCATTTTTTATTATAAATAGAAAAATATTTTTTCTACAATTATTGTCCCGTATTTATAGTATTATTCTCTGCTTGAATTTGCAGACATCGGTATTCATTTGCAAGATTTATAATTTCAGATTGTTCTTCTTGAATAGCATCCATTCTGATATCAATTCTTGTAATGTGTGCAATTCTTTCCTGTTGAATACGGATAGTATTTTGCAATTTTGCCATTGCAGCATCCTGATTCTTTAAAACAGTATTGAGCCTTTTTATTAAAGCATCCTGTTGCTCCAATTTTCGCAACATAATTTCCATTGCATCTTTTCTCTTTTGATTAGATTGTTGAGAAAGTTGCAAACAAAGCTCTAAACGCTTAACTTCCATTTCCAATTTTTTAATTTGGCTTTTATCTGTGATAGTGAATAAATTATCAAAAATATTATCCATATGTATATTTTAACGATATATGCGCATTTTTCAATTAAACTAAAGTTGGGTTTTGCAAATAGCGCTAATTTACGAATATACAACATCTTTAGCAATAACATCTTCGATAAGTTTTGTTGCAAGTCCGCTAAAACTTAGAGTAACGTTGGAATTTTCGTTTAACTCGCAAACAGGCATTGCTTTATTAATTGATGACATAATTGCAAAGTAGTTATTTGGTATTTTCCAGTATATTTTTTGGTTAAGAACTTTTTCTACATCTTCGGTTTTAATTTCATCGTTTTCAAGATATCTGTTTATAATAATTTTTGTTTTCTTTTCATCATAACCGAGATTTTTGAACAAATCTAAACATCTTTGACAGTTTCGGATAAGCGGAAGATTCACTATTGAAACAAGCAGTATAAGGTCTGAAAGTTCAAGAATCTTTAAATTCATCTTGTCTACACTTGTTCCTAAATCTACCAATATGTAAGAGAAGGATTCTCTAAGATATTCAAAAAGTTTATATATGTGTGTAGGAGTCATTACGTGAGTTTCTTCCATATATATAGGTTCTGCGAGCACGTACAAACTTGTGTTTTTATACTGTTTACAAGCGTTAAGCACGGCTTCTGCTCCGTTATGGGATGCTTTTTCAACTGCTGATGCAATACTGACAGACGGCTTTATATTGATAAACGTTGTAACATCACCTAACGGAAGGTTTAAGTCTACAAGGACGACTTTTTCTCTTGTCTGACGAGCAAATTCTACTGCTAAATTCGTAGCAATCGCAGTTTTTCCAATCCCGCCCTTGTTAGAAAAAATTGATATGATGTTGGATTTATTTACGGTTTTGACATTTTCAGCAGAACATTTTTTGATTGATGCAAAAAAATCCTTTTTTATCACAGGCTTCGATAAATAATCTTTAGCCCCCGCCCTTAATGCCTGAATAACAAGGTTTGTTGTGTAGTTTGATGATAAAAATATAGTACTGATATTGTTTTCTTTGAAAGAGGTTAAAGTTTTTCTGTCAAAATCTGCATTTCCTGTTTCTGAATAAACAACTATCTGAGGATGAGTTTGCAAAACATACTCCAATCCTTCTTCATAGTTTTCAAATGTCATGTCGCATACAGGAGATTCAAATTCTGACAAATATGTCTTAATTAATTCTGCAGATTCTTTATCTCTCTCAAAGATTACTACTTTTCCACTGTTCATAACTCACCTCAAAACAATGATACATTATTTTAGATGAATATACAATAGTGGATAAAAATTAGATTATGTATTTATAGTATAATAAGGTATATGAAATTTATACCTTATAGTGTCAATTCCGGTAAACAAAATATGGAAATTGACGAAGAAATCTTAAATAATGCAATAAAAACACAAGCTACTGATTCTGTGTTCCGTCTGTATGCTTGGAATCCTCCCTGTATTTCGCTCGGCAGAAACCAAAATGACAGTTTTTTGGATTTAGAATTACTAAATAAATATAATATCGATGTTGTGAGACGACTCACCGGAGGGCGGGCTTTATTACATGATAAAGAAATTACATATAGTTTTGTATGTCCCGAAAACATTCTCAAAAACGGTGGCAGTGTTATTGAATCTTACAAAGAAATCTCTCAAATATTAATTGATGCATTCCAAACTCTTGGGATTGAACTTTCGCTTGGCGGAGACAAAGGAATTCATACAAAGTTTGATTACTGTATGCTAATATCTACCGGTGCAGATTTATGTTACAACGGCAGAAAATTTATCGGCTCTGCTCAATGTAGAAAAAACGGATATATTTTGCAACACGGCTCAATATTACTTGATTACAACAGAGAGCTTTTGGAAGAACTTTTTAAAGAACAAGTCTCAACAGATTCTATAATTAGTCTTAAAGAAATTAATCCTAAAATTTCTGTACAGGATGTAATAAACGCTTTAATGAAATGAAACACTTTAAGGCAATCTTTAAACAAATAAAAAACGAGGATAACCGATAAATCATCCTCGTTTTTATAATTATAACTAAAGTCTATTGTTTTAGAAAAGTCTCATAGTTTCTTGCCAGTAGGTGTGTCCTTACTTGATTTATCAAATCAAGTGCAACACCAACCATAATTATTAATGATGTAGCACCGATACCTTGCATTGTTTTGATGTTTGTAACATAACTTGCAAATGAAGGTACCAAAGCAATTAACCCCAAGCCAAGTGCGCCGATGAACGTTGTCTTGGATAAGATTTTATCCAGAGCTTCCGCCGTAGGTCTGCCCGGTTTTATACCCGGTATTGATGACCCGTATTTTTTCAGATTGTTTGCAATTTCTTTTGGCTGCATATTTGGCATAATTGATGCATAAAAGAATGTCAACAACACAATCAACGTAAAGTATATTACGTAATAAACAAGTCCGTCAGGGCTGAATACCTTATTTAGCATGAGTACAAGATTCTGAACAGTTTCGTTATGAATACTTGCCTGCCCGACAACACTTAATACGGTAGACGGGAATAATAAAATCGCTATTGCAAAAATGATAGGCATAACCCCGCCCGGATTAAGTTTAAACGGAATAAACGTGTTTACACCGCCATATACCTTGTTTCCGACCTGCCTTTTTGGGTTTACGATAATAACTTTTCTCACGGCTTCCTGCATTATTACAATGAAAACCATTGTTGCGAAGAAAATTGCAAGAAGTAAGAACAAACCGAACTGTAATCCCGGATCTCTTGCAACTAACTGTGCTGTTCTTGATGAATATAACGGTATCCCTGAAATAATACCAACAAAGATGATAAGAGAACCACCGTTTCCTATTCCTCTTTCCGTAATAAGTTCAGAAAACCACATTACAAGAACAGAACCCGCAGTTAACGTAACAACCGATGAAATATAAAACATCGGATGACTTATTCCCGAAGTAATTGCACCCGGAAGATGTGACATAAAAGTCATAAATATAACCGACTGAAATGCCGCCAATACAACGGTAAACAATCTGGTATACTGTGACAACTTACGTCTTCCGGCTTCGCCTTCTTCTTTTTGAAGTTTTTCCAAAGACGGAATTACAACCGAAACCAGTTGGACTATAATTTGTGCGGTAATATAAGGCCCAATTCCCAATGCAAAAATGGAAACCTTACCTAACGCACCACCCGAAAACAAGTCCAAAAATCCGATAATGTTATTTCCGCCTGCAATCCTTGAGAAAATTTCGTTATTAATCCCAAAAATAGGCAACTGGACACCAAATCTGAATGCGGCAATCATCAGAAACGTAAAGATTATTTTAGCCTTTAGTCCTGATGCGTTCCACATAGACATGATATCTGCACTTGTAGGCATTTTTAAGTTTTGTGCCATTATACTAACTCAACCTTTCCACCTGCTGCTTCAATTTTAGATTTTGCAGAAGGTGATACATAAACTGCTTTAACGTTAAGAGCTTTCTTAACTTCACCGTTACCCAAAACTCTTAAACCTTCGCTTGAAGGATGAACTTTTCTCAGTTCTTTTAAAGCTTCTAAAGAAATGTCTGTAATATCAAGTTGTTCAAGTCTGCCAACATTAATTTCAGCCCAATTTCTCTTATTAATTAATTGGAAGCCTTTTAATTTAGGTAATTGTCTGTAACTAGGCATTTGTCCGCCTTCGAAGCCTCTTTTTGAGCTTCTGCCTGAACGTTGACCTTCACCGTTATGACCACGTGTAGAAGTTTTACCCATTCCTGAAGCACGTCCGCGTCCTACTCTTTTTTTTGAAGATGTAGAACCTTCTGCAGGTCTTAAATCTTCTAAAGTTATTTTATCTTTTGACATTTTTATATTCCTCTTTCTTAAATTAATCTACTATTGAAACTAAATGAGATATTTTGTTTACCATACCCATAATTGTTGCACTGTCGTGATGTTCAACAACTTGATCTTTTTTAGAAAAGCCAAGAGCTGCAGCAATTTTTCTTTGAGCAGGTGTTGTTCCGATTAAACTTTTTACAAGTTTTATTTTTATTTGTTTTGTCTTTGCCATTTTATTATTTTCCTTATTATTTCATGTAATATTTAAATTCAAATTACCCGACTAGTTTAAAAGTTCAGCCATAGTCAAACCGCGTTTTTTAGCAACATCTGCAAACGGTGTTAATGATTTTAACGCTTCGATAGTTGCATTTGCTGCGTTAAGCGGAGAGTTAGAACCCAAAGATTTTGAAAGAATATTTTCAATACCTGCAAGTTCTAATACTGAACGAACGGCACCACCGGCAATAATACCTGTACCTTGAGATGCAGGTCTTAACATTACCGCACCTGCGCCTGAACGTGCTTTAATTGGGTGAGGAATTGTTGTTTTGAAGATAGGAACGTTGATAAGATTTTTTCTGCCGTCAACAATTGCCTTTTGAATAGCAATAATAACTTCTGCAGCTTTTGCACAACCAACACCAACTTGTCCTTTTTGGTTCCCTACAATAACGATAGCTCTGAAACTAAGTTTTTTACCACCTTTTACAACCTTTGTAACTCTGCTTATTTGAACAACTTGTTCTTTCCATTCAGATTCAGGTTTTTCTTCCTTAGTTTCTACTTTTTTCTTTCTTGAACGAGATCTCTTAGCAGGTTTTGCTTCTTCTGCTTCAAGTTCTTCATTTGCCGCTTCAGCAGCTTCTGCTACAGTTTCTTCTTCAACCGTAACTTCTTCTGTAACTGTTTCTTCTACAACAGCTTCTAATTCTTTGTTTTCTTCAGTCATGTTATACCTTTCGTAAATTTAGTGTAACTTTTAGCCTTTTATAATTTAACTGAATACGCAAAACACAATCCAATAAAGGACTTTTGCAAAATATTCAGTTGTTAACTTTTCTGACCTCTCTATAATATGTCAAACATACTTATTTTACAAGCAAAGTTTTAAATTTGTTACAAAAGTGGTAAATGGGTAAAGGGGAAGATTTAACCTATATAGAAATTATCGGGACTTATACAGTCCCGATAATAAAAACATCATTATAATTTAATATAATTACACATCTTCTGATGGGTGTCTATTAAATCTATCAACATAACTATCTACGGTATCATAAAATTCGGCAGCTGCCCAAAGTCGTTTTATCCATTTTAAACCTTCTTTGGTTAGAGCTTTAGCTTCACGTGAGTTGTATCCGGCTGCCAGAGTTGTGTTATAAAAATCTCCATTTTCAGAATCTGACGAAAATTCAAATCTGTCATTTGGGTCAAAGTATAAATTCGTGACTTTATTGTTTTTATCATCTTTTGAAAAAGAATCCGAGCCTACTAATTGTGTAGGTCCAAAGCAATGAGTCGGTCTTTGACATTGTAATACAATAGGCGGAAAAGCTTCCGATGGGGTAACATTTTTAACAAATTGATTCATACACAACACTCCTTATACCTATATAAAACATTTTGTATTAAAAAATTGCCCTTTTTCTGAAAAATATTAATTTTACTTAATACTTTATTTAACATTATTCATAATATATATATTAAATATGTAAATATTTGTAAAAAAAGATGTCATTATTATTGAAGTTTGTTAAAAAAAGTTGTTTAATGGGAATATATATATCAGTAGAAGAGTAGGAGTGGTGTATGTATTTTAAAATAAAACCGATTAATAACAATACATATTATAACAGAGATTCTCTTGAACTTATAAAAAACTTGCAATCGTTGGGTTTGAATGCAACAGGGCGTTTGAGTACAGACAGACAAACTCTCCAAGTAGCAGAATATCAAAAACTCAAACAAACTCTGAGTCCTACTAACGAACAAATAATTCAAAATGCGCCGGTTCAATTTGGAACAATGTTGCAAGAGGGTAGTCAAGCGCAAGAAGAAACCGTACAAGCTGCGACAGTCGGAGCTATTCAAAACACTTCAGAAATAAAACAGGCTGTTGAACAAAGAACGGGTGCAACCCAACTTGCAGAACTTAATAAATACCAATTAGGTATCGCAGCATAATATAAAACTTTATTTTTATAAATTTTTGTTATACACACTTGAATATAAAAATGTTTATTTTATACTCAAATAAAACGGGTGTATATGAGTGTGTATTTTTATTCCGGAGTATCGGTAAAACCAACAAATTTAATAAAAAAAGACATTGCTAAAAGACAAGATTCACAAAATAGTGTTAGTTTTAAGGCGCGTCCTTGGAGTATGCCTGATATCCCAATAAACAATTCGTATGATGCGATTGTAGCATATAACTTTTTAAAAGTGGGGAATTATCTTGATTCATCTGATGATGATGTTTCATTTGAAAATAAAGATATAAGAACAAAAAACCTAAAATTTCTTGATTCAATATCTACAACAAAGGATAAAAAGGATTTTATCGAGTATTATAAAGAAATAACAGGTTTCCCTGATTTAGAAAAAGTTTCAAGCAATATTGAACGAGAATTTATACTTGGAATAAAGAAAAGTTCTATCGGTATTGAAGGTGCGGAATGTATTGCTGCAGGATATGACGGAACCTGTTCTGTGGGCAAAAAACGTGCATTTCCGGGCAGCGATTTAGATAAATCTTTTATTATACTAAAAGGCTCATATGATAACAATAGCGACAAAGATAACGAAATTGTTAATAAATTTAAATCAAACTTGTGGAATAATATTGATCAAAGGATTTTAAGTTTTAATCACGACATATCTTTTCCAAGTATCTATACTGCAAATCAAGTTTTAAATACAATAAAACAGATTGATGACAAAACACAAAATTTGAATATTAATGAGAAACAACTAAACAAGTTAATGGATGAGGAATATGTCAATTTAGAAGCTGCATCGAAATACAATCTTGATATTTCTAAAAACTTCTTTATCGATAAATATAATGATGATTTGTCTAAAGAGGAAGTAAAAAATTTCGGATATTTTATAGAGCCTGTGAGAGATGGTAAATTTTTAATACGCACTAACGATTTTGATAACTTGGAACAAACTTTACAAAAATACGATTTTTACAGATACAGTAATGTAGCCCAAACAAGGGCAATGAAAAAAGCAGTCAATGAAGGGCGTGAGAATAAAAATAAAATACGACTCAGAGAAAATATGTCTGAAAAGTTCAATAACTGGGATACGGATACACAATTCAGATTTATAAAAACATTAATCAAATATTCCTGTGAAGATAATGATGATTTTCCTATGTATTTTAAAAACGACAGAGATGTCAAAAAAGCTTATAAGCCTTTACTTAATCAATTAACTCGTGGTGATAAAAGTTTTTACAACCGTCCGGAATTTTCAAAAATTAATTCGGGACTTTGCATGAAATACGCAACAGATAAGAGCTTGAATCTTTATCAAGGATACGCTAAAAACGTATTATGGATAGATAGTGATGATTCTGCCGGTATACGAGAAGTTGCAAGACAGTTTAACAAAATAAAAGAATGCGAATTATTTTCTGATATTAATAAAATTCAATGCCCAAAACCTGATTCTTTCGTGGGAGGATTTTCCCCTATACAATACCGAACCAATGACGGCAGGATTATATACGAAAAGGATTTATCCCGATGAGAATAGCACCAATTAATAATATTTATACACACTCATTCAAACAGCAGGTAAGGACAAATCTGCCTTATACGAATTCATACTCAAATCCTCAAAAGAATCAGCCTGACGCTAAAAAGAAATCTCTAAATACGGGTTTGCTTGCGATTGCAGGAATCTCTCTTTTAGCAATAACAGGAGTTGTAGTTGCTAAAAAAAACATGAATAGAGGGATAACTCCATATACAAAAATGATGGCAAAAGCTTTGAGTGAACATCTTAATACTTCAATAAAACCAAAACAACTAAAAAGTCTTATTTCAGGCAAAGAATTACTTAATGAATTAAGAATATTAAAAAAAGAGAATTATATAGCATCCGAAGAAAATATACGAAATGGAATATTCAGGGCTGATTTACACTCACACAGCAATTTTTCCGACGGTAAAGGTGATGTAAAAACAATACTGGGTCAGGTTGCTGAATATGCAGACCATGTAAAACAAAAAACAGGTAAAAACTTTATATATGCTCTGACTGACCATGATACAACAGAGGGCGTAAAAGAAGCTTTAACAATAATAGCACGAGAACCTGAGAAATTTAAAAATGTTAAATTTGTCACGGGTGCAGAAATGAGTTTTGCGATTAAATCTGACAAAACAACTAATCCATACGAAACTATTGAAGTATTAGTATACGGCTTTAATCCGTTTGACCCCAAAATAGATAATCATATACACAATATACAAAATACACGGAAAAATCAGGCTAAAGAATATATAGAAGACATGAAACAAAGATTCGGTTATGCAGATT
>CAMDZX010000063.1 GCA_945910925.1 uncultured bacterium
CCCCATCCGTATGTTATGTGTTACGGCACGCATGGGGATAAACTTTAATTTTTTTGTTCACTTTGTTACAATTCGTTACACAAATATATTAAAACCCTGATATAATGGACATGTTAGTCAGAACAAATTATATGTTATAGGAGAGGGTTATGAAAAAAATATTTATTATTTTGGGAATTATGATGCTGTCCGGATTTGTATTATCAATGCAATCTGTGTATGCAAAAGAAGTAGGATATATTTCTGTTCATGTTACTGAAACCAAAGATATAGCACCGAATGTTGCAACTATAATTTTTGGAGTTGAAACAACAGATGTTGATTCTAAAAGAGCCGTTGAAAGAAATAATCAAATATCTACAAAAGTTGTTTCTGCCTTAAAAACTGAATTAGCTTCGGACAAAAAATCTCAGATTCAAACAAAAAATTTCAACTTAAGACCTAATTATAAATATAATGAAACTGATGTAAAAACTGTAAAAAATTACACGGCGATTAATTCTGTTGAAGTAAAAACAACAGATGTTTCAAAAGTTTCAGCATTGATTGATGTTGCGGTAAAAAATAATGTTTCAAATGTCAGTAGTCTAAATTTTTCAATAGAAGATGAGGATGCATTTTCTACTGAACTTATAAATATTGCCGTTGATAAGGCTCGTAACACTGCTAAAAAAGCGGCGTTGGCTGCAAATCAAAAACTCGGAAGTATTAAGACTATGAGAGTTAATGTTTATCAACAAACTTCAAACGGTGCAAGATTATATAAAACCTTTGCATCCGCTGACGGTGCATCCGCATCGGAAACTTCTACTCCTGTTGAAACAGGTAAAATTAAGTTAAACGCAACAGTTGATGTCGATTTTTTTGTAAAATAACTAACTAAAAGGCGAAAGATATAAACTCTTTCGCCTTTTTATATATTCATAGTTAACAATGTCTAGCTAAGGGATAATAGAGATTTTACCGAGCGGGCATTCTCTCTTACTTCTTCGTCAGAATGCATATTGATTGTGTCATCAAGAATTTTTACAGCTTCTCCTTTATCTTTCAAATTCAAAATTTCATTGATTGTAGACATTGCAACCACAGGACTCATATCATTGATACCTTTTCCTTTGTTGATAATTACAACTTTCAATGAATCGTGTATGTTTTTTCTTACAAGCATCTGTGATGTTAATTCTCTAACTTCATCATCAGAAGAATTAGTTCCCAATTCTTCAAGAACTGCAATAGCTTGATTGTCTTCGTGCTGTCCTAATGTTTCAATAATTTTTTTTATCTTTTTATTCATTATGCAGCCTCCTTAGCGGATTTTTTAGCCATCTCAAGTTTGTTTTCTTCCAACCACGTTGTTTTTAAATCTTCAATTGATGCTTTTGTATTAATATGTTTCATACTTAAAACCTTGACTCCATTAGCAGGTTCTTCTTTGTGAAGGTTTAATTTTTCTGAAATCTTTTCTGACATGTTGTGTCTCATTTCACTAACTTTTTGAGGAAGTGATTTTATTGCTGAAATTGTATTGTTTACTCTTGTTTTTACGTTCTTTGCAAAATTAACAATCGGCTGTGATATCTTATGTCCGAAATTTGATACGGCACCAACAACAGATGCAGACATCATTTTTAACTTGTTTGTTTTGTTTGTTTGGAATACATCTACAGGTAAAATACTGTTTTTGAATACCTTGCCTGAAAAATCATTACGTTCAAACGGATTGCTTGAATGTTTACGTTGTATAAGGGGTGATTTTACTTTTTGGACTATGTTAGCCCCGATTGCTCTAATTCCCATAGTGACAATATCCTTTCTATCATAATTAGTTTACCTATACAGAATAACATAGGAAAGTTTAATAAAATCATCGTTATAGAGGATTATATTACTTATACCAAAGTTTGAGTTTAAATTCTATGAAATGTTAGACATAGCAAAGCTTAGAGGGTATCTTGAAATATAAGAACAAATTTGTTGCTACAACTTTTGTATAGTCAAATTTTATAATAAAGTTCTAACTTATTCAGAATATTTATAAAAATACTGATGCTAGATTATTACCCCAATCAAATCATATTCATAGCAATCCGTTATTTTAACTTTTTCTATATCACCCGGAACAACAGGTGTATCTGATTTTATGTATACAACACCATCAACTTCAGGTGCATCGTATTGACTCCTTGCAATTATCATCCCGTCATCCGTATAACCTTCAATTATGCAGTCCAAAGTTTTTCCGATAAAACTTTTATTTATATTCAAAGAAATTTCTTGTTGCAGAAGCATAAGCTTCTTTTGTCTTTCCTTCATTACTTTCTGAGGAACGAGCGGTCTGAGGGTATATGACGGTGTTCCTTTTTCTCTTGAATAAGTAAATACACCCATTTTATTAAACTTCATATCTTTTACAAAATTATAAAGATGCTCAAACTGTTCTTCTGTTTCTCCCGGATAGCCAACGATAAATGCAGTTCTTATGCCTACATCCGGAATACGTTTTCGTATGTTGTCTATTAGTTTTCTATAATCAAATGCAGGTCTGTTCATTGATTTTAGCATGTCAGGATGTGAGTGCTGAAGTGGGATATCGACATATTTTACCACCTTATCCAATTTCGCAATTGTATCTAAAAGTTCATCAGACATCATTGTAGGATATGCGTACATTATTCTTATCCAGCCAAGTCCCTCTATATCGTTTAATTTTTCTAAGACCTCTTTGAGTGTAGGTTTACCGTATAAATCAATCCCATATGATGTTGTATCTTGTGCAATCAGCACTATTTCCGTAACACCTTTAGAAACCAACTTCTTGGCTTCATCAATGATGTTTTCGATAGTACGAGAACGATAATCACCTCTGAGATACGGTATAATACAATATCCGCAACGATAATTACATCCGTCCGCAATCTTTAAATAAGAACTTGCTCCCACTGTTATTTGTTGGCGTTCAACAGATTCCGGATAAATATAATCAGGATTTTCTGAAATACGAGAAATATATTCTCCGTCAATTTCTTTTAAAATTTCAATCAATTTGTTGATATCCGTCGGTCCAAACATGCCTGCGATTTCAGGGATTTCCTTTTTTAATTCTTCTTTATGCTTTTGCGCCAGACAACCTGCAACGATAACTTTTTTACCTTCATTTACCATTTCAAGTATAGAGTGGATTGATTCTCTTTCTGCATCGTTTATAAATGCGCAGGTATTGACAATTACAATATCGGATTTTGTTTCATCCAGAGTGATTTCATATCCGTTTTGCGCAAGGAGTCCCAGCATCAATTCCGAATCAACTAAATTTTTTGCACAACCGTGACTGACTAAAGCTATTTTTTTCATAAGATAAATTTATCATAAACTCATTCAAATTTCACTTTTTATCAAAATGTTAAATCGGGGGTTTTAATTATATCTGATTTTGATAAAATATATTTATGAGAAAAATATCAATAATTTGGGGTTGTGTAGTCTTATTTGCGTTTGGAAATATTGCATCTGCTGATTTTAGAGAGCATTATGAACTCGGGCAGCAATATCTTTATAAATCGCAGTATTCAAGCTCAATTGATGAATTTAAAAAGGCTCTAAGAATAAACTATTTGGATTCGTCTGCAAGAATAGGGCTTGTGAATGCATATCTTGCAAGAGGTACGTATTATGCAAATAATGCGGGAAATTATAACGATGCTGCGGATGATTTTAGAAGTGCGTTATTTTATATAAAATATTATCCTAAAGGTAATGATGTTCAAAATAGTTATGCAACTGCAACGTCTGCTCTTAACAGTCTGAATTATTGTTTAAAGCAGTTAGGTTTTGATTATTCTGCCGATTCAAGATATCACAAAGCTGATCAATTAAGAACCGAAGGCAAATTCCCTGCTGCAATATATGAATTAGAGCAGGTTGTATCAAATCCTAAATATAAGAAAACTGCATTGGCACAAATTGCTGATATGGTAAGGATTCTCGGAAATAATGACAGGGCTGCGGATTATTACGGTGAAGCTTTAAAAGCTGATCCGCATAACGGTCCGTTATTATTGAGATATGCGCGATTGTTGGATAAGCTCGGACGTCAGGATGAGGCGGTTGCTCAATATAATGTTGCTTTGTCAGAAAGCGAAAATGACCCTGAAATACTTTATGCTCTGGAAAGAATTTATTCAAAAAAACTGGATGCATCTCCAAAAGATCCTGAATTGAATGCGAATATAGGGGCAATCAAACAAAAACAAGGCGATTATGTAAATGCTCTCGCTTATTATAAAAAAGCAGAGGAGTATAGTGCGACAACATCGGATATCAATTCAAGAGTTAATACAAGATTAAATATAGGTACTCTGTTCCAAGCACAAAAAAACTACACTAAAGCTTTAGAAGTGTATAAGTCTATCTTGACTGAGTTTCCTGATAATTTGAATGCAAATCTTTATACTGCACAATGTCTTGAACTTTCGGGAGAAACCGAAAAAGCCATTGATGCGTACGAAAAGGTGTTATCGCTTGACCCCACAAACAGTGAAATCCGACAAACTATTACAACTTTGAAACGAAACTCTATGACTCCTGAGCAGCTTCTTGCGTATATAGAAACGAATTCTCAGGTTGATAAATCAATGATTGATATGATGTACGATTATGCCGTAGAGTATCATAAGAAAAACGATACGGATAATGCAATAAAATTTTATAGAGGGGTCTTAAAGTTTAATAAAAATAAGGCGGATGCGTATACCAATCTTGCACTATGCTATGCTGAAAAAAATGATTATAAGTCGGCAAAAGAAATTTTGACAACCGCAAAACAAAGATTTCCAAACAATAAAATAATCTCAGAAACATTAGCGGACTTAAACAACGCAGAGATTTTGGACTCGGTCAATGGTGCTTATGAAGCTTATACCGCAAAGGATTATAATAAAGCAATTCAACTGTATTCTGCAATAAATCCTCAAACAAAAGACTCTCTGTTAGGTATTGCGGCATCTTATGAAGGGCTTCAAGATACAACCAATGCTATAACGTACTATAAAAAAGCATTAAACCTTGAACCTAATAACGCAAATATTGCATACAGTATTGGGGCACTTTATGCAAATAAGGAAGATTGGTATAATGCAAAATCGTATTTACAAAAAGCGGTAAAACTTAATCCTGCGAATAAAGATGCGGTATCAGCACTGGCTGATATAAGTAAGGTTACAAGCCAAATACAACTTCAAAAAGGAGCAGAATTATTTAACGCTTCAAACTACGAAGGTGCCTTAAAAGCTTTCAATCAAGCAATTATTGATGATAATACAAATTCTGATGCCTATTATTATAGAGCAATGGTGTACGACGCGAAAAATCAAAGAAACCTTGCAATTAATGATTATAAAAAAGCTATTCAATATAATCCCGAACAACATATCGTTAATTATTTGATTGCTGTGGATTTTGATACGCTTAGCCAATATAAAACTGCATTATCTTTCTATCAAAAATTCGCTTCAAAATACCAAACTGACGATGAGTATTTGAAATATGCAAAATCAAGAATTAAAGAATTAGCACAATATGGAAATTAAAGATATCTTAAAACAAACCAGAGTTTCACTTGCTCCTATGGCGGGAATAACAGATTATGTCTTGCGTTCCTTAATAAGAGAGCAAAGTTCTACCTGTATTCTTACAACCGAAATGATAAGCTCGGAGGCTTTGCATAATGTTAAAGAAACTGATATGACAAAGCGTAATGAAAATCATTCACCCATAGTTTATCAGCTCAGCGGTCATAAGCCTGAAATGATTGCAGAATGTGCAAAATATCTTGAGTCTATGGCTGATGTTATTGATATAAATATGGGGTGTCCCGTAAATAAAGTGGTAAAAGGACAGGATGGAAGTGCTTTGATGCGCAATCCCTCATTAGCTTACGATATTGTACAAGCTGTAAAAGAAAGTATTCGTATACCGGTTAGTGTGAAATTTAGATTAGGCTACACTCAACAAGAAATGAATTATGTTTCGTTTGGTGAATATATGCAGGATGCAGGTGCTCAATTTATCACAATTCATGGAAGAACAAGAAATCAGATGTATTCGGGAAAAGCGGACTGGGGAAAAATAAAAGAATTAAAGAGGAATGTTGATATTCCCGTATTTGCAAACGGAGATGTTGTGTCTATTGATACGGCAATACAATGTTTAGAAGAATCCGATGCCGACGGTGTTGCAATCGGCAGAGGTGTTTTAGGTGATATTACTTTGATACAGCGAATAGAGCATTATCTGAATACGGGAGAAAAATTACCGCCGCCAACATTGAGTGAAAAAATTGAAACAATGAAAAAACACCTTGATAGAGAAATTGAACTGCGTGGAGAAAAAGTAGGTTTGAAATTTGTAAGGAAATTCTATCCTTTCTATATTTCAGGGATTCCGAATGCTGCAAAATATAGAAGCAAACTTGTTGTGATGGATGATTATAATGAAATAATCAATATTTTAAATTATATTGATAAAAATCTTAACATTTATTAATAAAGTTGCAAAAAAAAATCTTGAGACTTTTTACAAGTAGTATGAATACAGTACACAATTACTCGCGAAATAATTATTATACTTCTTGCAAAACATCTGCTGTAAATTTTTCGGGTGTAAAAAAAGGTGCGTTACAAAAAATTGTATCTTCAACTTTAAAAAATGTTGATAATATTCCTGAACAAATAAATAAATCACGTGCTGATTATTTTAAAAAATATAGCTTTACAGACAAACTTTTGATTAGATTGGGATTAAAACGTGATTGTTCTGCTCAGATGGCAGTTTTTGATTTTTTGGGGGTAAAACCATATTTAAGTCGTGATGGTTATATTGCAATAACATCTTATGGAGAGTTAGAACAAATAAAGATTGCAAAAATGGGTTTGGATGAAGCAAAGGTTTTTGAACCTGTTTTTCGTATACGTGACAATGCAGATTTTAACAATTCATCCTTGAAGGAGTTAAAAAATCTGTCGCATGTTGGTAATAATTTGTATTTAAAATATTCTAAAATTGATAAGTTAGGAAAGTTAAATTTTGTAGGCAGGCATGTTTATTTGAATGATAAACTGGCAGAGAAAGATTTTAAATATATTTTTGTTAATGGTTGTGTTCTGGAGTGATATGTTTATAGATTATTAAATGTTAATGATAAATGCATGTATGTTCGGAGATTTTGACAGTAGTAGCTTTTTTTAACAACTCAGTTACATTACTTGTCAAAATTTTAAGATGTCCCAGCATATAATCAAACATTTTGGGATCTACATCAGGGAAAAGATTGCTTAATCTCTTTGAGGATTCACTATATACCCTTACAGCATTGGCACCCGCGTTTCTTGCATCTTTTTCCAATTCATTATTACAATATTTTTTATAATTAATCGACGGCGGACAATAGAAAATGCCAGCTTTTCTAAAACGTCTGGCTTGTTTGTTTTCTTCTGCTGTTAAATTAGAAGAATTACGGTTTAATGTAAAATTTATAATACCTTGTTTCTCTTTGAGTTTGTCTTGATATTGATGACGTAATTCGTGATTGATTGTGTCTATTAATTCTTCCCTTGAAGTATGTTTTTCCGTATCAACTACTATATCATTTTTCCAAGGTAAACTTCTGGAATAACCTAAGGGTGAACCTTTTATTTTTTTATCAATAATATTAATTTTTCTATCTTCTACTCCTTGTACTTTTTTTGCGTAGGTTGATGCAGCATTTAAAAAGTCTTTATCGTTGTAGTTTCTAATGTATAAATATGGGTCATTTTTGAGTTCTTCTATGTTTTCTACATTTCCTCTTATAGTTTTTTTGACCATATGTCCTTGTGAATTTCTTCGAGCTTCTGTCTCTATAAATCTTCTGTCTTTTGACTTTTTAGTAAAGCTTTCAAAAATCTGATGTTCTGTTCTAGTTCCATTAGAACTTTTTTTAATTGTTAATTTTGTGTGTCCTAAAAGATTATTTGCTTCTTTATTTAGACTAAATTGTTCTCTGATTTCAGATACATTTTTATCCTTAATATATGTATTTCTTGAAATCCTGCGGTAATTGTTTGCATTATACTCATATAAGCTTATTGTTTTATCAATTAATTTATCGGATTTATATCTTGAAATAATTCTTTTTATAAGTTTCCCTGCTTTATCTCTTATTGATAAAATATTTTGGTGCCCTTTGCCAAAATCGGTTTCAACTTTTACAATATCGATGCTAACTGCATCGTTGGGAATATTTTTTAAGGCAGTTTTTAACTGCTTATCAATTTTTATACCAGTGTTTTTTGAAGCCAACCGACAGCCCTTTGAGGTGAATACTTCTATAGGTTCAGTAACACTCTGAATATTAACCATTCCTACTCCTACACATACTTTTATACTAGTTAAAAGAGGTTTTTTATTTAATAATTGCTAATTTAACTTGAATATTAAGCATATTTTTACATTATTTAATAATAAGTTTAATGCAAAATATATACTTGATTTACGGTATTGATATGTGACAATAATATTGAGGTATTGATTACATGTCTGATAACAACTTAGTATATGTTTTAGATGATAAAATTTATATTAATCTGACTAACATGTGTACTAATGACTGTATTTTTTGTTTAAGACGAGATAAGGATGATGTTTGCGGGCAGGATATGTGGCTCAAAACTGAAACAAATACCGCTGCAGATGTAATTGAACAACTTAAAAAATATACGGATAAGATTTCTAAGGGCGTTACTTTTTGCGGTTACGGTGAACCTACAATGAAGTTTGAAGTATTAAAAGAAGTTGCTCAATATATAAAAAATAACTATCCTGAAACACTTATAAAAGTAAATACAAACGGGCATGGAAATGTTATAAACAAAAAAAATATTGTTCCTGAACTTAAAGGACTTGTTGATGAGTTTTCAATAAGTTTAAATGCTCAGGATGAAGGCTTATACAATGAATTGTGTCAGCCTAAAATTGATAATGCTTATCAGGCAATGAAAGAGTTTGCAATAAATGCACACAATGAAGGTATAAAAACTACATTGTCTGTGGTCTCAGGTTACAAAAATTATGATGTTGATTTGAAAAAATGCAAAGAAATTGCTAAATCTCTAAATGCAAACTTTAGAAACAGAGAGTGGATACCAAACGGATATTAAAATAAAACAATAAAAATTTGATAATAATTTACAAAAAGAAAGGTGAAAACATGCAAAACTTAGACAAAATTATGAAACCAAAATCCATTGCGGTTGTTGGTGCATCAACAAAAGAACACACAATCGGTTCTGATATTATGAAAAGATTACAGGAATACAATTTTAACGGAAAAATTTATCCTGTTAATCCAAAAGGCAGAGTTATTGAAGGGCTTCAAGCATACACTTCCGTTCTTGAAATCCCGGGCGAAGTTGATTTAGCAATTATTGTTGTAAACGCTAAATTCGTACTTGATACAATTGACCAATGCCATCAAAAAGGTATTAAAGGTTTATGTATAATTACCGCAGGTTTCAAAGAAACAGGTAAAGAAGGTGCAGAAGCCGAAAAACAATTACTTGAAAAAGTTAGAGAATACGGTATGAGATGTGTTGGTCCAAACTGTTTAGGTGTTGTAAATACTCACCCTGAAATCAGAATGGACGGATGTTTTGCAGAATCTCTTCCTGAACGTGGAAACATTGGTTTTGTTTCTCAATCAGGTGCTTTAGGCGGCGGTATTTTGAATATTTTAAAAGACCTCAACCTTGGTTTTGCACAATTTATTTCTATCGGAAACCAAGCAGATGTTAATGCAGAAACTGCTCTTGAATATTGGGAAAACGAAGAAGACGTGGAACAAATTCTTCTTTATATGGAATCAATCCAAAACCCTGCTAATTTCAGAAAACTTGCTTCAAGAATTTCTAAGAAAAAACCTATTTTGGCTCTTAAAGCAGGTCGTTCTGCAGCAGGTGCAAGTGCAGCATCTTCTCACACAGGTTCTTTAGCAGG
>CAMDZX010000064.1 GCA_945910925.1 uncultured bacterium
ATAGAACTTGTTGATAAATAATAATTATATTATTTCAACACATATTATTTCAACACTCTTGATAAAATCTGCGTAATATGCCATAATTAGATAGTGAGAACCCCTGAGTACAGAAAGATTTGGATTTAAGATGTATGAATTCCCATTTGAACTGGATGATTTTCAAAAAGAGGCGTGTGATTGCATTTCCTGTGGAGAAAGTGTTGTTGTTTGCGCACCAACAGGAGCAGGAAAAACAGTTATAGCAGAACATGCAATACATTGCGCTCTCAAAAATGATGAACGAGTGTTTTATACAACTCCGCTCAAAGCATTATCAAACCAGAAATTTAACGATTTTTCGCAAAAATACGGAGCAGATAAAGTCGGATTGCTTACGGGAGATTCATCTTTCAACCGAGATGCTCAGATAGTTGTTATGACGACAGAAGTGTTCAGAAACATGCTTTATTGTACAAATTTTGGCTCTGTGTCGGATAATATGCAAAAAGTAAAGTATGTAATTCTTGATGAAGTTCATTATATGAATGATGAACAACGTGGTACGGTATGGGAAGAAAGTATTATATACTGTCCTACGAATGTGCAGATTATTGCACTATCGGCAACAGTAGCGAATGCGGATAAACTTACGGAATGGATTAATACCGTACATTCTAAAACAAAATTAATTAATACCGATTTTCGACCTGTACCTTTGCGATTTTATTATTTTGACAGCTCGCAGCCTGATAAAATTTTGCCGCTTCTTGCTCCGGGTGGAACTTTGAATAAAAAAATAAGACCTGAAAAACGTTCATTTAAACGTGGCAGAGGTGGAAAAATCCAACAAAAAAGCGTTGTAAAGGATGTCGTAAGAAACCTGCATGACAACGATATGCTTCCTGCAATTTATTTTACGTTTTCAAGAAAAAAATGTGATGAGCAGATGGAAAAATGTGCGGATTTGTGTCTTGTAACACCTCAAGAACAGTCAAAAATTAGAGAAATAATAGATGATTATATTGCAGAGAACCCGTATTTATACAAAAACAAACACATCGAATATCTTCTTCAAGGTGTAGCATCACATCATGCCGGACTTTTGCCGAGTTGGAAGGTTCTTGTAGAAAAGCTTTTCCAAAAAGGTTTAATCAAAGTTGTATTTGCGACAGAAACTCTTGCTGCAGGAATCAACATGCCTGCCCGTTCTACGGTTATAAGTTCGGTAAGCAAAAGAACTGATGAAGGTCATAGAATGCTTACAGCAAGCGAATTCTTGCAAATGTCAGGTCGTGCAGGCAGGCGCGGAATGGATGAAGTAGGCTACGTTACTATTGTAGGAAGTATGTTCCAATCTCCTGAGGAGGTTGCAGAGTTGGTGCTATCAGATGCTAACCCGTTGGAAAGTCGTTTTTCACCGAGTTATTCTATGGTTGCAAACCTGCTTCAACGTTTTACGGTTGATGAAGCAAAAGAATTGATTTTGAAAAGCTTTGGATATTTTTCGTCAAATACACGACTTGCAGGACTCAATTTACAGCTTGAAGAAATCCAATCAAAAATTGCGGAAGCATCTTGTTTTAAATGTTGGTGCAATCAAACGGATAAAGATTTGCTTGAATATAACAAAATAAGAGATATTTATGTTCAAAACCGTCAAATCTGTAAAACAATCAGACGTCAGGAAAAAGGTAAAAAACGCCCTATGCCGCCTGAGGCACTTGAGTTTGAAAAAACGGTCAAAGCTCAGTTACATAAAATGAATTCCTGCAAATGTAATCAATGCAAACTGTACAAAAAACACATGAAAGCAATTGAACTATTGCGCAGATTTGAATTAAGAGAAACTCAAATATCAAAAGAAATAGAAGTTCAAAGAGATATTTTCTGGAACAAGTTTATCGCGCATAAGAACGTACTTGAAAAATTCGGATATATAAAAGATGATTACCCGACGGATAAAGGTAAAACCGTTTCTCAAATTCGTTCGGAAAATGAACTTTTCCTTGCAGAAATAATATTCTCCGAAGTGTTGAATGACTTAACACCTGCCGAGCTTGCGAGTGTCGTTTGTGCCATAACTACGGAGGATATGCGTGCAGAAATGTATTCGGGACTTCCTCTTTCTCAAAAAGTAAGGAAAACTCTTAATAAAATTAAAGATGTAAGACGCAGAGTCGATAAAGCTCAGAATGACAACAATATAGATGATGATATGTATATTAATTCCTTCTACTGCGCGTTGATTGAAATGTGGTCAAACGGTGCGGAATGGGATGATATTGTTGATCAGGTTGAAATGGGTGAAGGTGATGTTGTAAGAAGCTTTAAACGTGTAGTTGATGTGCTTCGTCAATTTACTACAATAGACAATGTCCCTGAAGCAGTAGTATTCACCGCCCGTGAAGCTATTGACTCTATTCAAAGAGAACCTATTGATTTGGATTAAAACAGTTATAAATCTACATATTAATTATTAGAGATTCTTATTTTCTTACAATGCTCCATCATCGGTAAAATATATTTGCAGTCGTTATCTGATTTGCTATTAAGTGATTGATACGCAATATTAAGGATTTCACAAGCAATATCACGTGCAGAAATACCCTTTATTTTTGTATCAAGTGCTGTTCTTGGAACATTGTACCTGAATTCTTCAATATCACTAGCCGATAATTTTTTTAGAAGATGTCCGATTTCGTCAATCGCATCTTTGTTATACAAAACACCTTTATATATTGCAGGAATAGAGTATTCCAAGCCACCGCCAATACAATCGTGGTTTCTTATTTCTATGTACTGTCTTAATCTTATATCCGGGAAGAAAAGATTAGCATGCAATTTATAATCTTCAATATCAGGTTCATACCCCATATATCCGTGTTCTAAAAATTGTTTAAATGTAATTTTACCGTTTATGTAAATAATATTGTCGTTTCTTACTATATAAATCATTGGTGAGGCGAGAACCGCATCAATATAATTGTTGAATAATAAATCATGTTTTAATTTTGTTGCAAAACCGCATCTTTCGTTATCCGTATTCAACCATGCAAGTGCTCTAAAAGATTTATACCCTGTATCAACTCCGCCTCTTATTGATGAATTTGCATACATTGCTGTCATAAAAGGTGACATTATATTTGCCGTAAATAGTTTTGCCATAGCATCTTCTTCACTTGCAAAATCTATTCCAACTTGTATCCCCGCAGTTTCTCGCATCATGACATCGGATAATATACCCCAAAGGTAATCTGCCATATATTTATAACGTTTTTTAGGAATAAGCTTAATATTTTTATAAGTTGATACGGGAGAAACTCCGGAATTAAGAAGTTTTATTCCGTATTTATCGAGCAATAAATTAAATGTGGAATTTATACGCTCAACTTTATATTTCAAATCCGAAACTGTTTTTTGAGGTTCAAGGCTTAATTCAATTTGTGAACCGGGCTCAAGAGTTATTGTATCGTGGAGTTTTTTCAACCCGATAATTTCTTCTCCATCGAGAATATAATCCCAATTGTCTATTGCCGCATACTCTTTTAAGAGTTCACAGATACCCAAAATACCATAATAAGATACTGTTTCATACGTTTCTTTATTAACGGGAATTCGTTCGTATTCAAATCCGATATTTTGTTCTTCTTTGCATCCCTTTTGATAGAGTTTTAGAATGGTATCATAACATAATTTTTCTTTGCAATAGTACATATTTACTCCTTTATTTATCATAATATAAAAATTATCAAATTAAAAAATAAAAACATTTACCTGTTTGTATTATTATGGATAGTAAGATGGACTATTTTCACAGAGCAAAATTTTTCAGAACAAAAAAACGTCTGGGGCAAAATTTTTTGGTTAACCCTGACGTAATTTTTGATATTCTTGATTACGCGGGAATAACAAAAGACGATACCGTGTTGGAAATAGGACCCGGTGTCGGATTTGTGACAGAGCAGCTAGTAAAACAAGCTAAAAAAGTTGTTGCAATCGAGCTTGATGAAGAAGCAATTGAAGAACTTAAAAAAATTGAGTGTGATAATCTTGAAATTATACACAGAGATATTTTGAAAACTAATCTTTGGGAGCTTATTCCTCAGGGTGAAAAATTTAAGGTTGTTGCGAATATTCCGTATTATATAACTGCGCCGATTATTGCACATTTACTCGGTGAAGTTGATGATATGGAGAATAAAAACAGAAACTCAATATCTGATGTCATTTTGATGGTTCAGGAGGAGGTCGCAAGAAGAATTGTCGCTGATGAAACTTCTCCATCTAAAGAATACGGACTATTAACCATATTATCTCAATTTTGGGCAGATTGTGAGATTTTAAGACTTGTCGGAAGAAAAAGTTTTTACCCTGCGCCTAAAGTTAACTCTGCTCTGGTGAGGTTTAAAATCAATGACAAACCAAGACTGACTTTAAGTGATTATTCTCATTTTCGACGCACGATTAAAGCAGGTTTCGCTCAAAGAAGAAAGAATATCAAAAACTGTCTTGTAAACGGTGGATTTGATAAAACTAATGTTACTCAAGTTCTTGAAACTCTTGGAATTGATTTGAATACACGTGCTGAAAGTATTTCAATAGAAAAATTTGGTGAGATTTCGGAAGGATTAATAAATGCAAATCAAAATTAAAACTCCCGCAAAGATAAATTTGACACTTGAGGTCTTGGACAAACGCCCTGACGGATACCATAATATCCAAAGTGTTATGCAAATGATAGACTTGTATGATTATCTGACAATAAAAGTTGAAAATTCGACAACGGAAGAAATAACTCTTTCGGGAACAAGTGATGAAATTCCGTATAATGAAAAAAATCTCGTTTATAAAGCTGCAAAGTTATTTTTGGACAGAGCTAATATTCATGACAGGCATGTTGATGTTTTTATAGAAAAAAATATTCCTATATCTGCAGGGCTCGCAGGTGGAAGTACAAATGCCGCAGGAACAATATACGGTCTGAATTGTTTGTTCAACAATATTTTATCTCGCCAAGAGCTACACGAATTGTGTGCAGAACTTGGTTCAGATTTGAATGTTTGTCTTGAGGGCGGATGTTTGCTTGCAACAGGCAGAGGCGAAAAAATAGAAAAACTTCCGTTCAGAGAAAATCCGGTTAGCCTGATAAAACCCACAAATATGGGTATTAGTGCAAAAGAGGCATACACAAAATTTTCTCGGCTTGAAAAGAAGCCTGATTTGGATATGACTTTCAAAATGATTGATTCAATAAAAATCGGAACCGATATAAGACAATTTTTGCATAATGATTTGGAAGTTGCAGTTTTTCAAGATTATCAAGAACTCAAAAAAATAAAAGAAAATATTCCGCAGGCAATTATGTCAGGCTCCGGCTCAACTTATTTTGCAATATCGGATAATATTCCGCAACTTGAAGGGTATTGGGTAAAAACAGGTTTGAAGTTTATTCCTTCGGGTGTTGAATGTTGTGATGAATATATAGAAGTGACAAAGTGGTAAATATAGATATTTATGATTTCAACTTTTACAATTAACTTGATTTCAATATAAGGCTTGTATTAATTCCTCCGAATGCGAAATTATTTGTCATTACATATTCTGTATCAATAATCCGCCCGCCATCACATATATAATCTAAATCTCCGCATTCCGAATCTAAGTTTTTGAGATTAAGAGTCGGTGCAAACCACTTGTTGTTCATCATTTCTATTGAAAGAACAGTTTCTATTGCGCCGCACGCCCCAAGAGTATGACCCGTGTAACTTTTTATGGAGCTTATCGGGATTTGACGCTTGAAGGTATTATATGTTGCAGTTGTTTCCGCAATATCACCGTTTTTTGTTCCCGTACCGTGAGCATTTACATATCCGATTTCTTCTTTTGAGATATTTGCGTTTTGGATAGCTTTTTCCATTACAATTTGCATAGTCTCGGGATTAGGGTTTGTAATATGTGTTCCGTCCGTATTTGTTGCAAAACCCGTTATCTCCGCATAAATCTTTGCACCACGATTTTTTGCGTGTTCGTATTCTTCCAAAATAACCGTACCTGCGCCCTCACCTATCACAAGCCCGTCGCGGTCTTTGTCAAACGGTGAAGGTGTAAGTTTCGGGGTATCATTTTTAACACTTGTTGCGTACAATGTATCAAATACTCCCGCCTGTGACGGATGAAGTTCTTCCGCCCCGCCTGCAATCATTATATCCTGTTGTCCGTATTTTATCGCCTCATAAGCCATACCTATCCCCAAAGCTCCCGATGTACAAGCCGTTGAAGTAGGAATAAGACGACCGGTTGTTTTGAAATAAAGTGAAATATTTACTGCAGCCGTTTGCGGCATCATTTTTATATATGAACCCGAATTAAGATTTTTTACCTCCTTATCAAGTTCTATTGCGTAAAAATCAAAAATTGGTTTCATAGAGCCTGTCGAAGAACCATAAGATACTCCGCAGGAACCTTGTGTAATTACCGAATCACCGAGTAATCCGGCATGTTTTAATGCCTGCTCTGCCGTTGCAACTGCCATAACGGATACAGGTCCCATTGTCCTTGTAACTTTTCGTGTAAAATGTTCGGGTTGTTCAAAACCTCGTACCCTGCAAGCAAGTCTTGTGTGCATGTTCTTTATTTCATCAAATTCAGGCTGATATTCTACACAATTTTCATATATTTTTAATCTCTCGAATGCAGTATCTATACTACACCCCAGAGGACTTGCAAGTGCCATGCCTGTTACAACAACTCTCCTCACAGATACAAACCTCCGTTTACCTGAATAACTTGACCTGTTATATATGAAGCTTTTTCACTTATTAAAAAATTTATTACCTCCGCAACTTCTTCAGGTTGACCTATTCGTTTCATTGGTATCATATCCGATATTTTTTCCTTTGGTAAATCTGTTGTCATGTCGGATTCAATAATTCCGGGAGCAACACAATTTACGGTAATTCCACGTTTTGCAACCTCTAAGCTTAATGCTTTAACGGCTCCTATTATTCCCGCTTTTGATGCACTGTAATTTACCTGTCCTCTGTTGCCCGAAATTCCTGAAACAGAAGAAAGTGCGACAATGCGGTTTTTCTTTCTGCTCTGTATCATTGGCATTATAATTGGTTTTACCACATTATAAAATCCGTTAAGGTTTGTATTTATAACATCATCCCATTCATTGTTTTCCATTGCAGGAAAAACATTATCTTTTGCAATCCCCGCATTTAATACAACTCCATAGTACACACCGTTTTGTTCTATGTCTTTTGTAAGAATTTCAAAAGTTTGTTCTCTGTTTGATATATCAAATTGAAGTATACGAGCGTTACCGATTTCTTGTTGAACTTCTTTTACTTTATCAATATTTTTATTGCAATGCAGAACAACTTTATACCCTTGCTTTGCAAGGAGAACTGCCGTTGCACGCCCTATCCCCCGACTTGAACCCGTAATTAAAACTTCTTTATCCGACATTTTCAATTAATCCTTTCGCATCCTCGTTTTGATAAACATTAACGGTTGCACTTGCGCACTCTTCTTCTAATCTGTTATATATAAAACATTCAAAAGATACAATTCCGCCATCACAAAAAATTTCTTTTGCTTTAATTGTATATGTTTCTCCAATATTAAATTTTTCAATAGCATTATTATACAATCTTGTTCCTAATAAGAAACCGATTTGAGGTTCTTCTTTTTTATTCTTGTAATACGCATAACAACCTATCGTTTGAGCCATAAACTCTATACCAACAAGCGAAGATATACCATTTATTGCAGAATTAAAAAATACCATATCTTTTTTGATTGTTACTTGTGCCAAAACATATTTTTCTTGAAGATTAACATCAACAAGTTTATCAATCAGTATCATCGGAGGTTTGTGCGGAAGAATTTTATCAAGCATTATTTACCCCTCTCCGATATCATAAGTGTTTTGTGCAGAAGGATTTTCCTAAATATCATTTACCCCTCCCCAGTATCATAATCGCATTTGTTCCACCAAAACCAAAAGCGTTATTCATACAAATATTTGTTTCTTTTGATGGATTAGATATATTTATTTTAGGCAAAGTCTCATCATATTTACCATCATATATATGCGGATAAAATCCGCCTTTTTCAATAAGCGCACAACATAGTGCAGTTTCAATACTTGCCGCGGCACCCAAGCAATGACCTGTCAGAGGCTTGGTTGAAGAACAAAAAGTTTTATCTTTAAAAATATGATAAACGGCTTTGACTTCAGTTAAATCATTTGAGATTGTACCCGTACCGTGCAGGTTTATATAGTCAATATTTTCAGGTTGAAGTTCGGCATCTTGCAGGGCAAGCTCAATTGCCTTGATTGCCTGCTCCGCCTCAGGGTCGGGGGTTGTTGAGTGATAAGTGTCTGTTGTTTCTCCTAACCCTAAGATTTCTATATCACCTTCTTGTTCCACCACAAATACTGCTGCGCCCTCGCCTATATTTATGCCGGAACGATTGCGACTCAGAGGGTTTGTGTGTTTATCCGATAACACCTCAAGAGAAGAAAAACCGTAAAGCGGAACTTTCGCAAGAGTGTCAACACCTGCAACAATTACGGCGTCACACAGTTTGGATTGTATAAGGTTTCTTGCAATGGAAAATGCTTTTATACCTGATGTGCAGGCGGTGGAAATACTCGCAGAATATCCTGTAATATCTAAATATTCTTTAAGAAACATTGCAGGGTTTCCGATTTCAGAATGTATCGGAGTTTGTGATTTCTCAAATTCTTCAACTCCCGAATTTGTGGTTGCGGTAACAATTCCGATTTTTTTGTTTTGCTGTTTTAATCCGTTAATATAATCCCGTATCGGAGTTAAACATTCAGCAAGGAGTCTGTTGCATTTTAAGTTATAATTCGGATTTTTAATCTGAATATTATTATCGCTTACCTTTCCGACACAAAGATTTTTATGCGGAATAATCCCGTCATCAAGGACTATTTTATCAACATTGCCAATCAAAGCGTTTTTATAAACTTCCTCAATATTCCGTCCGATATTTGTGATGCAATTATATTTTGTGATACAGGTATTCATAACTTCTCTTTTGTAATATTATACTAGCATGAATACGTTCGACATTGAAAAATATTTTGTTGTAAATGATACCAATATTGATTTATCTTATTTGCCTATGCTTTTGAGACGAAAATTGAGCCGAATTGATAAATTGGCTTTTACCGTACTATCTAAAATATTTGATGAAGAAATTGATGAAATAATTTTTTCATCAAAAAATGGGGAATTTGAACGTTTAAAGGAAATAATAAACCAATATCAATCGGAAAATATGGTTTCTCCAATTAAGTTTTCTGCTTCCGTGCATAATTTTTCTGTCGGAGCTTTTGCGCAGTTGAATAAGTTCACCCGTCCTTATTATGCGATATCCGCAGGTGATGAATCATTCGAGAACGGATTGATTACTGCTATTATTCAAAAAGATAAAAAAATATGTTACTGTTATGCGGATGAGATTGGTATCGGACTGGTTGTGAAATCGGGCGACAAATATTCTCTTTCGCCATCGGAAAGTAAATCGGATACGATTGATGATTTTCTTTTATTTATGGACGGGAAAAGAGAATTTTGGCAAACCGAAAGCGGGGTAATAAGACGAAGATGAAATATATAAGGACATTTGCGGTACTTTTTGGCTTCGCAATTTTTTATGCGGGTGCTTTGATTCTTAATTTTTTTGTATTTCCCTGTATTGAAATTTTTGCACGCAATAATAAAAAACAGTATTACTCACAAATTATTTACACCTGTTGGGGATTATTTGTGAAATTTCTTGAGTTCATCGGAATATTAAAAATAAAAATCAAAAATAAAGAAAAATTACGGAGTATAAAAAATAAAATTATTGTTTCGACACATCCGAGCTACATTGATGTGCTTATTTTAATGTCTTTGATTCCAAATTCGAC
>CAMDZX010000065.1 GCA_945910925.1 uncultured bacterium
TTTTCCTTTTTTTTTTTTTCAAGAATAAAACATTTTATAAAATCAAGTATTTAGAGGTTTTTTATGAGTCAAATCCCTTTTGTTCTATCTTATACAAACAAAACGCACCGCCTGATGGTGATTTAGGGTTAGTCGGACAACCTCCTCTACAAATGTATTTATGTTTGCATTCGCTACAATATCCTTGAAGTTTTTCAACTTGCGGGCATCTGTTATATTTGAAGGAATTATGGTCTGCCCAGATTTCTTTAAACGGTCTAATCTTAATGTTTCCTTCCGAATTATTCATATTCGGACATCCTTTAACATTTCCATCAGCTTCTATACTTACGCTATAAATCCCGCATTCACATCCGCGCCAGTTTTTGATATAAAGTTTGTCTTGCAGTTTTGAAAAATATCCGATACAATCAGACTCCATAATTGTTAATTTGTCTGAGTATTTTTCACGATAATCTGCAATTCTTTCCGCAAGTTTATAGTACTGTTCTTCTGTCAGCAGTTCTTCTTTTGGTAGTCTTTCGTTTGGTTTTACTATTTGTAATTGCCAAGCATCTACTCCGAGAGATATTAACAAATTGAGAATATCGTCTAATTTATCATAGTTTGATTGCATAACGGTTGTCGGTATTGCAACATAAATTCCTGCTTCTTTTAGTTTTGGAACGATTTTGCAAAAATGGTCAAAAATCCCTGAAACACCCCTTACATAATCGTGAGTTTCTTTGTCAGGTCCGTCCAGACTGATTCCCATTGCAATATTCGGGTAAAGTTTTAAGGTTTCTAAAACTTCATCATTAATCAACATTGCGTTTGTCATAAATATTACCTGCATATTGAGAGCAGATATTTTTTGCAGGAATAAAGGCCATTCTTTTCGTACAAAAGGTTCCCCGCCCGTTAAAGCGATATTTTGGCAACCTAAATCGCTCATATCTTCAATAAGAGTAAGGATTTCCTGTGTTGTCATTTCGTCAGGCTTCTCTTTACCTGCGTTAATAATGCAATGAATACATTTTGCATTACATTTTCTGGTTATTTCTATTGTGGCAGAAAGTAACTTATACATACAGTTATAATATCACAAATTATTTTTTATCAACATCAGGTGTTTCAGGCGGAGCAATTAATCCTGCGGTAGGAGTTGGAATAGGTTTTTCCGGTGTCTTAGGTGATGGTGGCGGAGCAATTATCCCTGCTGTATGTGGTGGTAATGGAGAAGTTGGAACTTTTGTCGGAACTGTAGGTGGTGCAATTAAACCTGCCAAAGGTTGAGGATTAGGTGTCCTTGGCGGGAATGTCATAGGCGGTTTAGGTAACACAATACTCCCCGCTAAAGGTTGAGGTGTAGGATTCGGATTTTTTGTCGGCAGTTGAGGTTTTATATCTCCCGCCATTGGTTGTTGTCTTTTTTCTTGTTGTCTAAAATTTACCGGTCTGAAGCCTACATTAAACATAATTAAACCTCCAAATAAAATGTTTCCCTACATATTTTATAAAACATTTTTCGGAAGTTTTTTGTCAGTTTATTACTTTTTTGTTACATGTTTATAAATATATACACAACCCAGACAGAAACAGGTAATAACAATGGCTACATCAAATTTATGCCATATAGTTTTGAGGGTATCCATATTTTCGCCCATTTTTACCCCGACGTAAACGAGGAAATAACACCAAATCAAAGAACCTAAAAAAGTCAAAGTAAAAAATATACGTTTTCTTGCTCTGAGTATACCTGCAGGGAACGAGATAAAAGTTCTTATAACCGGAAGCATTCTGCATAAGAAAAAAGCCCAATCTCCGTATTTATCAACCCATTTATCCGCATCCTCCAAGTCCTTTTGAGATACAAGAAAGTATTTTCCGTATTTTTCGACAAACGGTCTGCCGCCAAAATATCCCAAATAATAGGAAGGTATAGAGCCCAGAACACATCCTATTGCACCGAATAGCGCTGCAATATGAAAATTCATCACACCTTTATTAACCAGAATACCCGCAAATGGCAAAACAGCTTCACTCGGAAGCGGAATATTGCACGATTCAATCGCCATTAACAAGCTTACACCCCAAGGTCCAAGCAATGTTATAATATTTTCCATTGTTGAAGTGAGCCATAAAAGTATATTATCAATCATCTCTTTCCCTTCTAATATTCATTCTATGTGTAAACGGTCAGCATACACCTTCCCTTTACCCCTTTACACCTATCCTTCTTCGTTGAGGCTCAAGACTGCCATAAATGCTTCTTGAGGTACTTCTACCCGTCCTACGGCTTTCATACGTTTTTTACCGCGTTTTTGTTTTTCGAGCAGTTTTCTTTTTCTTGTGATATCTCCGCCGTAACACTTATCAAGCACGCTTTTTCTGAGTGCTTTAATGTTTGTACGAGCAATAACTCTGCCACCGATTGCTGCTTGTATAGGGACTTCAAACATCTGACGAGGGATGATGTCTTTCAGTTTTGCAGTAAGTTTTTGTCCGATATGAAAAGCACTATCCTCGTGACAAATTACGGAAAGTGCGTCTACCACTTCGTTCGCGAGCAATACATCAAGCTTGACAAGTTTAGAGCGTTTGTAATCAACAAATTCATAATCCAAACTTGCATATCCTTTAGAACGTGATTTTAATTGGTCATAAAAATCTGTAATAACTTCACTCAATGGAATATGGTATACAAGCTCTTGACGAACTTTATCAATATAGTGCATATTGATAAAAATTCCTCGTTTAGATTGGCACAAATCCATCAAAGTACCGACAAAATCATTCGGAGTTATTATTGATGCCTTGACATAAGGTTCTTCAATATAATCTCTGACTTGAGCAGGCGGAAGGTTGGCAGGGTTGTCAATTTCAAGCATTGTACCGTCTGTTTTATACACGTGATATATTACAGAAGGTGCGGTTGTAACGATAGAAAGGTCGTATTCTCTTTCCAGCCTTTCTTGTGCAATTTCCATATGCAGCATCCCGAGAAATCCGCATCTAAACCCGAAACCTAATGCAGAAGATGTTTCAGGTTCAAATGTAATACTGCTGTCTGAAAGTTTAAGTTTTTCCAACGCCTCTTTTAATTCGTGGTAATCTTCATTATCAACGGGATAAAGCCCCGAAAATACCATCGGAAGTGCTTCTTTGTATCCCGGAAGCGGTTCTGTTGCGGGATTTTCTGCATTTGTAACGGTATCTCCGACGAAACGTGTAATTTCTTTTATTGACCCTGCAAAATATCCTACATCACCACATATCAGTTTTTTGACGGGAACACGGTTCGGAGTAGAATATCCGAGTTCTACTATTTCGTACTCTTTACCGGATGCCAAAAATTTTACTTTATCGCCGAGATTCATTTCTCCGTCAACGATTTTGAAATAACACAGAGTTCCGAGATACGGGTCATAAGCACTATCAAAAACCAATGCTCTCAGAGGTTTTTCAATGTTGT
The DNA here is from genome assembly GCA_945910925.1 of uncultured bacterium. Taxonomy (GTDB): domain Bacteria; phylum Cyanobacteriota; class Vampirovibrionia; order Gastranaerophilales; family Gastranaerophilaceae; genus UMGS1585. Next base: position 3,455 of record CAMDZX010000065.1, read on the forward strand.
CCTCAGGTGGCGGCATATAATTTACAATAGCTTCAAGCACCTCGTGTATATTTTCTCCCGTTTTGGCACTTACGGGAATAGCCATTGAGGCATCTATTCCGAGTGTTTCTTCAATTTCTTCTTTTACTCTTTCCACATCAGCAGATGGAAGGTCAATTTTGTTTATTACGGGGATGATTTCCAAATTCTGTTCTGCGGCAAGATACACGTTTGCAAGGGTTTGTGCCTCAACACCTTGCGTTGCATCAACTATAAGCAAAGCCCCCTCGCATGCAGCAAGCGAACGTGAAACTTCATACGAAAAATCAACGTGTCCGGGAGTGTCAATCAGATTGAGAACGTAATCTTTTCCGTCATCCGCTTTGTAGTTCATACGTGCGGAGTTTAGTTTGATAGTGATACCTCTTTCACGCTCGATATCCATCGTATCCATTAACTGGTTTTGCATATCACGTTGTGCAATTGTTTCGGTAGCCTCTAAAAGTCTGTCGGCAAGCGTGGATTTCCCGTGATCTATGTGTGCTATTATACAAAAATTTCTAACATTTTCTCTATATTTCATAACTTCATTATATATGAAACATAAAAACTTCGGTAATATTTTGTAATATTTTGTGCGTTTGTTGTCAATTTTGTTTAAAAATTTTTCTTTATATAACTAAGGAGAATTGGTATGGGAAATTTAATTGATGATTATGTAAGAACGCATGGAAGTAATCTCGTACAAAATCCTAACGTTGCAGATAAGCCTAAGTTTAATGGTGATGGTAAAGTTGATACTAAAACACTTCCTGATTCAATATCTTTTTTGGAAATGTATTCCAAATTAAAGACCAATGAGGAGTTGTCAGGTGAAGGCATTTGTATTGACGAAGGTAAAATCAATAATCAGGATGCCTGTATAAAAACAGTTTATAGCCATAGAGATAAAAAATTATATAAAGAAGGCTTTATCGGAGGAAAGAAATTAGAACTTTATACTTCTAATAAAGTCGACAAAGATATGATTTCTGTAAATTATAAGGGTAAATATAATAACAAAGATATTGATTTAACGCTGTCTTATCCAAAAGAACCTAAATTGAAAGAAATCTATTATAAAATGATAAGGAACAGGTTATATATTCCTGATGATATAAATATCTCGGGAACAATTGATAACAAGCCTTATGAAATAAAACTCCCTGATTGTCCTGTTCCAAGAGATTCAGATGAAAAGGATATTGTTACGGTTTTATTGGATAGCAACAGTTTATGTCCGGCAGTTATAAATGGTAATGTGGTTGCAATCGAACCGGGACAATCAATTATTCATAATTGGGAAGGTAAAATAAGAAAACGTACGGGATTTTTTAACGAAAACATACAACCGTTAGTTGCGCAAGCTCTTTCTGCAGCACTCGGTGCGGTTCTTGGTACTTTAGGCGCCAGATTTAAAGCTAAAATGCCTTAAGTAATATTTATATATTTCGGGAACATGTAACTGAAGGGTGGGAGCAAGGAATATGTTAAAAAATAGCAAAAAATAAAAGAACTTTTGCAGGTATAGTTTAAAATTTTAAAGGAGAAACGACTGTGGTATCAGATAAATATATGTTATGCATGTTTAAAAGAAAGAGCTCAGAGTAGGCTTTTAATTTGAATGAAGAAGTAGGGTAGACTTTAGTCTACCGATACTCTAAAACGCAGCTATGATTCAATGTTTCATAATATTTAAATAATTCGGATTTACCAAAATATTTTTGATGGGTGAAATTAATCAATTTCACCCATCCTTGAAAAACCACTTGGGTGAGGGTAAGCAATGTCGGATTTGCCAATCCGACAAAAACTCTTAGTAACTTAGTCACTCAGTTTAAAGTCGTATTCTAATAACATTGTAACTAAATATTAAGTCGGATTTGATAAGGCTGAAATCCTGTTATAATGCCCTATATGATATGATGTGATGTGATGGGGTGGGGCGGGGCAAATTTATATAAACTCCTGTTTTTATATTTATATATGGGAAAACAGGAGTTAAGTTTATGGCTGTTGAAAACAATGTATCAATCAAAAGTAATTCAAATTTGCAGCAAACGGGTAACACTGCAAAACCTGTACAGTATAAGGTAAATCCGAACGGAGTTGATAAAACCCCAAATAAAGATACCGTACAATTGAGTACTGCACAAAAGGTAGGAATCGGTGCAGGTATTGTAGCAACGGCAGTTGCGATATTTTGTTTACTCAGGGGCAGGAAACCGTCTCAAAAGGTTATACAAGAAGCAGAACAAGCAGTTAATAATGCAAGAACAAATAATGTTGCGACAGAAGTTGTGCAGAATACTGCTGAAAAACCAAAAATGGAAATGACAGAAGAAGCAAAGAAGATTTACGATGATGTCGCTTCAAAACTCCATAAGAAAACGCCAATAAGTCCTGAAGCAATAGATAAAAATCTTTCTTCAAAATCTCAGAAAGATTCAGAAGATTTAGAAAAACTGAAAGAATATTTTTCTCAACAGTCAAAAGACGCTGCAGAAAAAGCTGCTAAAGAGGCAGAGGCTAAGGTTGTTGAAGAAACAAAGGTTGTCGAAAAAACTGCTAAAGAGACTAAGCCTGTTACTGAAACTAAAACAAAAAGAAATACGGATTTGAAACCTAAAGATAATATTGAAATCAAAAAAACATTGGGTCCTTTTCATCCGGGTGATACTGTTTCAGATACTTCCGCAATAACAAGACATCATGCTGCAGATGGATTCAATCATAAAATAAGAAATGCTGTTGAAAGTCGTGCTAATAATATGGAAGGGTTAAGCGAAGATGAAGTTAAAGATGTTTTGTCAACAGAAAAATTAATGAGTAAATTAGACAAAGAATTTGAACAATTACCACCTTTGAGTCATGATTGTATTGTATACAAAGGGTGTGCTGAAAGTTCGAGCAATAAATCATACAATAAACCATTTGAGTTAATGGAAAAGGCTAAAGTTGGAGATATAGTAGTTCCTGATACCGCATATACTTATACAGCATTTAATCGTTCACTGGCTGAACATTGGGGTGGAGCAGGAGCAAGAAGGACAGATTTAGCTAATAAGCCACTACGTGTTATGATGTATGAAATTCGCTTACCAAAAGGTGCAAAAGTTTCAAGAAATTTTGAACATGGTGGGGAAGTTCTTATGCCACGTGGTGCTCAGTATAAAGTAGTTGATAAAAAAGTTGCATCTAATGGTGATATGGAAGTGGTACTGGAATATATCTTACCGAATAAAAAGTAAAATATTTCTTACAAGTAATGCAGGTTGTAAAAAAAACAACTTGCATTGCGATTCATTTGCCCTCTGTGAATCCTTGAAGAATCTATCTCATTCAATAATCTGTTTTATGTTATGATTAATTTATGATATTAACCGAGCAGACATATAAAGCGTTAGAATACAACAAAGTTTTGGAGTTATTAGCAAATTTTGCTAAAACAAAAGGTTCTAAGGAGATTTGTCTAAACCTCATTCCAGAGAATAGCAGAGAGGTTATTGAACGCAATTTGAATTTTACGGATGAAGCTCGCCGAATTTTGGACTTTGCAATGGATATTCCGATTGAATATGTAATTGATTTAAAAGGAATAAACATAAATGCGGAATATTTTTCCGAAGATGAACTGATAGATTTTTGTAAAACTTTAAGAACATCAAGACTGGTCAAGAGTTTTTTGCGTGAAAACTCCGAACCGGATTCGCTTTTAAATTCACTTGCTGTCGGGCTTTTTGTTGACAAGGATATTGAAGACAGGATATTCAATACATTTGATGAGAATTATCAGGTCAGACAAAATGCAACTCAAACACTAAGCGGACTTTATTCTTCATTGAAGGATACCGAAAGTCAACTGAAAGAAACCGTTACAAAACTTTTGAATACGCCTGATTTTAACAAACACCTGCAAGAAAATATTTATACAATGCGTGATGACAGAGTGGTTTTTCAGGTAAAAGCCCCTTCAAAGAATAAAATAGAAGGAATTGTACATGATGTCTCCGCAACAAGTAAGACGTTTTACATTGAACCGAAACAAATTGTACCTTTAAATAACAAGATAAGAGAAGTAAACTCAAAAATACGTGCCGAGATAATCAGTATTTTGATAGAGCTGACAAGAGGACTAAAAGATAATATCCAAGAAATAAAGAACAGTATATCAATACTTTCGGAAATAGATTTTCATTTTGCAAAAGCCAGATATTCCGTAAAAACCTCATCAGTTAAACCTGAACTTGCCGAGGATAAAATTATAAAAATCGAAGAAATGCGCCATCCTTTGCTTATAGGCAGGGTTGAAAAGATTGTCGAAAATGATTTTTTAATCGGTGAAGGGTACAAGTCTATAATAATAACAGGTTCAAATACAGGCGGCAAAACCGTAGCTCTGAAAACAGTCGGACTATTCCTTTTGATGCTTAAATCCGGCATGTTTTTACCTTGCGGAAGGTGTTGTATTTATCCTTTTAGAAAAGTATTTGCGGATATCGGTGATGAACAGAATATATTGCAAAATCTTTCAACATTTTCTTCTCATATGAAAATAGTTATTGATATAATAAACAATTCCGATTATGAAACTGTTGTATTGATAGATGAGTTATGTGCAGGTACCGATCCGCAGGAGGGGGCAATTCTTGCTGAGGTTATACTCAAAAAACTCAAAGAGTTAAATAGTGTTTGTGTTACTACAACGCACTATGGAGAATTGAAATCTCTTGAATATACAGATAAGTATTTCAAAAATGCGAGTGTTGAGTTTGATACCTCGACACTTTCACCGACATACAAACTCGTTATCGGTATTCCGGGTTTGAGCAACGCGATAGCGGTATCCTCAATGCTTGGACTTGATACTGACCTGATAGACAAGGCAAAAGATTTGCTTATAAACCATAGAGATGTTTCAAGTACGGTTGTTGAAAAACTGCAAGATACGCATCATAAACTTACTGCCAATTTACAGGAATCGGAAGATACAAAAAACGAAGTCGAAGAACTTAAAAAAGAGTACGAAAAGAAACTGTCTGAACTTAAAAAAGAAAAAAATAAGACAATAAAACAGATAAAAAACCGATTTGACGGGGAGATGGATAGGGTTAAATCTGAGATAAAAGACATTCTCTATGAAATCAGGAAAGAAAAATCGGAAAAGATTGCAAGACGTTCTTATTCTCGTGTTGCGACATTAGAAAACCGTTTTCGTCGAGGGGTTAATGAACTTATCGAAAGCGAAAAGTATGAAGAAATTGATTGGAATATAGCAAAACCTCATGATGTGTTTATGGTTAAGGATTTAAACCAAGAAGTCGAACTTTTGGAAATGCCCGATAAAAACGGAAATGTCTTTGTAATGATGGGGAATATAAAAACGAAGATGAAAAAGAATAAACTTGCGGTTTTGAATAAATCTCTCGTTAAAAAGCCAAATACTCCTAAAAAGTTGATTGAACCTGTTGAATTAAAACGTTATGCAATGTCAAATACGCTTGATTTAAGAGGGTTTAGAGTAGAAGAAGCGTTAGACGAACTGGAGGCTTATCTGGATAAGGCAAGTCTTGTAAATCTTACTCCGGTATTTATAATTCACGGTCACGGTACAGGTGCGTTAAAACAGTGCGTACGAGATTTTCTTTCGACCTCGCCTTACGTATGCAAATACCGTGCGGGCGAAAATACGGAAGGCGGTGACGGTGTCAGCGTTGTGGATATAAATTAATAAAATATTATTGGTTTGTTAGACAATTTCAAGATTTAATAAATAAAATCTAACTTTAGTAGTATATTTTTCATAATTTAGGATAGTTATACTAATTTTAAAAATTGTTAGAATAATAATATGAAGATTTATACAACTCCAACACACTACATCCTAAATCCGGACTGTCACGAAATAACTCCTGAAATCGCAGATTTTCTGGGAGTAGCATACAAGTCAATGCCGAAGGATAAAAAAGTTGCATTTGATTTGTCTATTGTTGAAACCTGTTCAAATAAATTTTTTATGATGTTTGAGAAAAATTACAAGGACAGAGAAATTTCACTAATAAACGCTAATGATAAAATATTAGCTTCTTTGTATCTTATGCGGTACGATAGATTTGCAAAAATCTATACTATGGATATTGATTTGTTTGCTGATAAACATGAGGTTATTAATAGACGTTTCTCCCTTGTTGCGGTATAATTCCTCCATCATAGGCTCTATTGCCTATGATTTTAATAATTTAGTAACAAATCAAAGTTGTTTTCTACTCAGGGCTTATGCAGCCCCGAACCCTGCACTTACATTCTTTTTCTTTGTAGCGAT
>CAMDZX010000066.1 GCA_945910925.1 uncultured bacterium
GTTGAGAAGGAATCACATATATCTTGTGTATTGCCAAATGGCGGAACAACTGCATTTTTGCAATATGATATGAATATTTCTTCGTATGATTTGTGTAAAAAACTTTTAAACGATACGGGAGTTTTATTTTTGCCCGGAGAAACTCTTGAGATGGACGGGTTTCTCAGAATGGGGTATTGTAACAACCCCGAACAATTAAAAACTGCTCTTGATATTTTTTCTGAATGGTTGCTCACTTGTTGTCCAAGATAATTTTAGGTAAAAAAACAAATGTAAATAATTGTAAACAAAATATTGACTTTTATGATATATATAGTATATACTATATATAGCTAGGGCTAAGTTTTAAGGTTGTGTATAAGATTTATCCCTTTTAGTGTACCCCAAAATTGAATAATACGATAGTGTATAGTGTATTAAGGAGTTTATGTATGGCAGAGCAGTTACCTATTAAAATGAAGAAAACTAACAAATCAAGCAACCCCGCAAAGAATTCAGTATTAAAAGCTTGTTCGGATTCAGATTTATCCCGTTATATCAGAGATATTTCCAGGTTCCCTGTTTTATCTGCTTCTGAAGAAAAAGAAGTTGCAAGAAAAGCGAAAGCCGGCGATGAAGAAGCAAAAAAACAATTGATTCAAGCTAATCTCAGACTTGTTATTACGGTCGCTAAAAAGGCAATTCATATGTCATCACTTCCGTTAATTGATTTGATACAGGAAGGAAATCTGGGATTGATGGTTGCAGTAGAAAAATTCAACTGGAAACTCGGCTACAAGTTTCAAACATACGCAACCTGGTGGATTAAACAAGCAATGTTTAAAGCAATCTCCGAACAATCGCACAGTATGAAAATACCTGTTTATATTCAAGAAACATTGTCTAAGTTTTCTAAAATTAAAGCTGAGATGGAAAGAAAATATAATTGTCAGGTCAAGAATAAAGATGTTGCAGAAAAAATGAATATTGCTCCTGATAAATTAGATACATTTTTATCTGCGTATTCAAAAACAATTTCTATTGAAGGAAGTATGGAATGTCAAAATGGTAAGGAACTGAATGTCGCAGATATTCTTGAAGATACCTCTGCGGATGTTTCTTTGAGTGTTGAAGCTGAAGGTCTTAAAAAAGATTTAGAAATAGTAATTTCTACCTTAAAAGACAGAGAACAAGCTATTGTAAAAATGCGCTACGGACTTGGTGATATTTCAAGACGCACACTTGAAGAAATCGGTAATATATATGGAGTTACAAAAGAATGTATTCGACAAACAGAATTGCGCGCACTAAAGAAAATGCGGAATAATTCATTGTTGAGCTGCTACGTAGACTAGAAGGTAAATCGGGGTATTAATTAGGAGGCTGTGAAACTTCGGGTATAGTTATAATATTGACTAATCTCATCACTTATCTATATATTGCAAAAGGACGGAAATTTATTTCCGTCCTTATTTTATTCTACAAAAATAAAATTGGAGTATGATAGCAAATTATTTTTTTATAAGTCTTGTATATATATGACCCCGATAAATTTTAAAGCTAATTATATAAAAAGTGTTGATATACAAAAGTATGATGGTGAGAACTATAAACCGCATAAAGTTGCACTTGTCTCATTGAATCATAATGATAAAGATGCGGTTGATAAAATTGCAGAGGCATGGGACACTGCTTTGGTGCACGGAATGAAAGGGTCGTTTATATATCCACAAGAAAAATTATATGCCGTAACACTACAAAAAAAAGATTTTAAAACCTTGGATTCAAACAAAGTTTTAGGAATGGTTTGTTTTAACGAGCGCGGAGAATATAATATTGGAGAAATTGAATATTTACAAGTACATCCTGATAGCATATCAGAATCTTACGGTAAAAATACAATGACCGAATTTATAAACAAAATGAAAAGAATGTTTCAAAAGGATGTAGAGCCAAAGCGAAAAGCGCCTTATAAGCACATAGGAGAATGTCTTGTTAAATCAATTATTGAACTGTATTCCGGACAACCTATTATATTAGTATCACTTGATGAAGCTGTAGGGTTTTATAAAAAAATGGGCTTTAAAAATAGTAAACATGTTATGATATTTAATCCAAAAAACTTGTTGATTTTTTATATTGTTATGTTATTATTTGAAGGAAATATATTAAATTTAGAGGATGATAAGTATGGAAGAAAATATACTTGATATCAGTATTCAAATTAATATTTTGGAAAGTCTGTCAAGAATACTTTTAGAAGCGTTACGTGAGGGAGATAATCTAAAAAATTTTGATGCAAGTAATCTTGCTAAAGTAGTTCTTGAAAGAACAGTTTCCATCAAAAACTCACTGAATAAAATTGAACAAAATCTGGAAATCTAATCTATAAAGCTTCTGCGACAGATTTTATGTTTGCATCCGTAATATTTGATAAGCCCAATTGTTTATATTCTTCCGATAATTTATTTTTTGATTTCAGTATTGTCATTGCTTTTAAGATAACAGTTTGATTTTCGCCGTTTAACAGTAGTGCAATGGCTTCTTCATCTTGCACCAATTCCATTGCAAAATATATGAAATCACTATCTTCATAAAGTTCTTCGTATAACGGTGACAGATAATAGTTTATATCAATTGTTTTGAGAAGAATATTTATATCATTAACTTCATTTTTTGTATTCTTATCTTCATCATACAGATATTCTTCATTTTCCGTAAATAATTCAAACTTTTCTTTTGCCATCAATAAGGCAACTGCAACAGGACCTGTTGGAGTTGTTTTAAGCATGGAATCTATCATCATGTAAAACTCATAATCAATGATTTGCGATATAGGTATTAATTCTACAAGACCATTCAATATATGACAAAAGGCTAAAATTGCATCATCATTATATTCCGTGTTCAATAGAAAATTCAAAGAACATAAGAACGGAATTTCAGCCGCAATATTTTCTGCCATTGCAGATTTCTTCATTGTTGTAAATAAATCTGTAAGTGCATCTTTATTTTGAAAGTTTACAAGAAATTTTACTGCTGCATATTGTTCAAATGAATCTTCTGATTTTAGTTTTTCTAATGCTTTGTTATAAGAATCCTCATCCTCAAGTTTAGAAAGAGCTCTTGCGCAATTAGCTGCCAAATATGTATTCTCTGAATATGCATATTGCCTTAAATATTTCATCGCTTTAGGCATTTCTATATAAGAAAAAAAGCTTGCGGCATATGTTTTTTCAGCTTCCGAACCGGCTTCCAGTACGTCCAGCATTTTATTTATTACACCTTCATCTGCATATTGTGCGATGGTAGATGCAATGAATTCATCATAACTTGGAGAATAAACTTTCATTAACTTAAACAAATTCATAAAATTGGAGTTGTTACAAGCATCTGCAAGTCGGTGAGCAACATTGTGTTTGACAAAATCAAATAAAAAATCATCTTTTTCAATCAATTTTGAAAACAAATTTAAATCAGGTGCATTTACAATACGACTTGCAACAGGTTCATACCCTTTGGGGTCTTTGCCCGTTAAATCTTTAATCAAATCCATAACAGTTTAATCCAAATAAAATACAGTAACTACTTTGTGTCCTTCTTCCGCATATTCAACTGCAGTATGAAGAGTTTTACTTGTATGAGATAAGAAACAAATTAACTGATTACAATCATCAATAATTTCTCGGTTACAAACTCTTGAGGCATCCGCAAGAGTCATCATTGCTCTATCAGCGTGTTCAACAATATTAGGAACACCAATTAATTGATCTTGAACATCGCTTGGTTGTTGTCCGATTGTCTGAGGTAAAATTACTTTCAGTTTTTGAGGGTTTGACTTCATTGCACCACGAATTGCAGCTGCGTTTGTGCCGTATGACCCTCCTGAGGTGATAATTGTATTGCCTTGATTTACAAGAGCGGTTGTCAAAGTTTCAATCATTTGCTGGTGAGTAATTGCAAGGTTTCTAGAACCGATAATCGCGATTCTTTTAGCAGGCTGCTTGATAGTTGCCAATTCTAAAGACAACTCATCAACTGTATCCGGAGTCGAATCCCCTGCATCAACTTTATCATCCATCGGAACCATAATTGATGCCGTTTTATTTTCATTACCGTTGTTATCTGCTAAATTCATATTATCTGACATTTTTTCACCTTCTAATTGCAAACTGTATTTTTTTCGTGTATGGTAATAATATCACAAAAATTTGATTTTGGAAATAGGGGATGGAAAATTTATTAGAGAATTTGAACGAACAGCAGAGAGAGGCTGTACAAACGACTAAAGGTTCACTGCTTATTCTTGCTGGCGCAGGCAGCGGTAAGACCAAAGTTTTGACTTCAAGAATTGCGTATATGATTAAAAATGGAGTCAGAGCTCACAATATTCTTGCGGTTACATTTACAAACAAGGCTGCGAAAGAAATGCGCGAAAGACTTTCTTCAATTCTTGGGGAAGATGTTGTTAAGTACATGTGGGTTGGTACATTCCACAGTATTTGCGGACGAATTCTAAGACAGGATATTGATAAATACGTATTTCAGTCGGGTAAATCTCTTGATAAGAATTTTACAATCTATGATGAACAGGATTCTATGGCGGTTGTAAAACAAGCTATAAAAAAACTTAACCTTGATGACAAAACTTACCAACCGAAACTTGTTAAGGCAGTTATTTCAAATTCAAAAAACAAAATGCAGGATGCGTATACTTTTGCTACATTTGCAAGAGATTTTAAGTCCCAAAGAATTGCTCAGGTTTTTGAAGAATATGAAAACACGCTGAATAACAATAACGCAATAGATTTCGATGATATGCTTATGCTTACGGTACGTTTATTAGAGCAAAATGCGGAAATTAGAGAGAAATATTATTCACGTTTTGAACATATTCTTGTTGATGAGTTTCAAGATACAAACCACGCACAATATAATCTTGTAAGAGCTTTGTATACAAACAATCAGCCTGAGGATGAACTTCCTCAATCACGTTCTTTGTGCGTTGTAGGTGATGTTGACCAATCAATTTACAGTTGGCGTGGTGCGGATTTTAAAATTATTCTGAATTTTCAGGGAGATTTTAAAAAGTGCAAACTTATAAAACTTGAGCAAAACTACCGCTCAACCGGATGTATATTGAAAGCGGCAAATTCTATTATTGAAAACAATGAAGAACGTGTAGACAAAGTTCTTTATTCGAACAAAGGCAACGGTGAAAAGATTTCTTACTATGAAGCTGATGATGAGGCTGATGAGGCAAATTATATAACTTCAACAATCAAGAGTACTTCTGCAAATTATAACCAATTTGCGATTTTATACAGAACAAACGCACAATCACGTGCGCTTGAAGAAGCCTGTATCGCTGCAAGTATCCCTTATCAGATATATGGCGGTCTAAAGTTTTATGACCGTAAAGAAATTAAAGATGCAATTGCATATCTTAAACTTATATACAACCTAAATGATTCACAAAGTTTCCGCAGGATTGTTAATGTTCCAAAACGTTCAATCGGTGAAACAACTCTCAAGAATTTACAAATTTTTGCTGATAAAAATGACATCAGCTTATTTGAAGCAGTCGAAAGAATTCAAGATGCGGTTGAAATTGCACCAAAAACACGCTCCAAGTTGATTGAATTTGGGAAATTAATTCATTCTTTAAAAGAATTGGAAACAAAATATTCTTTACCTGAATTTATTGGGGTAGTAATAGAAAAGAGCGGGTATTTAAAAGAACTTCAAGCGGACGGTTCTCCTGAGGAGCTTGCTAGGATTGAAAACTTGCAAGAGCTTGTCAATGTTGCAAGTGAATTTGAGCCTGAGGACAAGGATAATATTCTTGGAGAGTTTTTGGCACAAGTTGCGCTTGTTTCTGATATCGACGGTATGGAAGAAATCAGTAATAATGTTACCTTAATGACACTTCACTCTGCAAAAGGTCTTGAGTTTCCGATTGTATTTATGGCAGGCTTAGAGGAAGGTATATTCCCGCATTCCAGAACTTTTAATTCTATGTCTGAATTGGAAGAAGAACGTCGTTTGATGTATGTAGGTGTTACCAGAGCTGAGGAAAAACTCTATATTTCATCCGCAAGGCGCAGACAAATGTGGGGCGAATATAAATACTATAATCCGAGCAGATTTATAGAAGAAATTCCGCCACAGTTGATTGAAACATCTGTTTCAAATTCAGGATATTCTTCTGAAAAAACATTTAGAAGTGCCGTTAACAAGATACGTTCAGGCAGCAAATCTGAAAACAAATCAGATTGGGGAGAGTCTGCGTCAAAACGTTCATTTAATTCCGGTAGTTTCGGAACAAATTTTGTTGCACCGAAAGGCGCACAGAGCTTGAGTACTCCTCAGCGTAAATCATTTCCTCAACCCGAAAAAACTCCTCGACGTACAATACTTGTTAAGAGTCAGAAGAATAAAGAGCGTGCGGCAGAAAGAGCCGAAGCTAGTGCAAAGCGTTTCTTTGAAAACAATTCAATAAAACAGATGCTTGAAGAAAAACGCCGTCAGGATGCGGTTCAGGCTCAGTTATTGAAAGAACGTGAGGAGCAAAAAAATAATTCGCAAATAGAGTATTTTTTCAATGTCGGCGAAAGAGTTTTCCATGAAAAGCTTGGAATCGGACACATTTTGGATGTTTCTCAGATTGGTGAAAGCACAATGTATACAATAGACTTTGGCAAAATGGGTAAAAAAGCTATGGATGCATCTTATGCTCACTTGAAAAAATTCTAATTGGCAAAAAATATTTTTACGAGTTTTATACCGGTATGACCCCAATAAATTTTAAAGCGAATTTTTTAAAAACTGTATATCTTCCACATATTTCTCAAGGAAAGTCGTCAGATAAAGAAGTATCTATTGTAGAACTTGATAATAAAGATGAAAGAGATATGGCGGCACTTGCAAAAACTGCCTGTGATTGGGAAAAATATGCATCAGGTTATGCTTTTGAAATATATAATGATGCTCTAAAAGACAAACCATATCCGGATGTATACAAAGAACACTATTTGGCATTAACAACGCAAAATTGTGATTATGCAAATTTAGATTCAAATAAAATATTAGGATTAGCACTTTTTGAAGAAAAAAATGATGAATATGATGAAATTGCCTGGCTGCAGGCTAATCCCAAAACGAATCACGAAAGCAAAAACAGGAAATATAATGAAATAGGAAAATCTCTTGTTGATTATATAAAAAAAATAACATATAAGCCTATTATTGTATTATCTGCTAATAGTGCTGTTGGCTTTTATAAAAAACAAGGATTTGAACCTACAGGAAAATATCCTTCACAAATGACTTATGAAGCATAAACTGTATTTAACGCTTAATTTTGTACTATCAAATATACAGGATTGTACGTGAGTATTATTTTATCGGGGCAAAGTTTGTTATAATCTGTTTCAAACTTTTTAAGATTAGATTTTGTCCAGCTTGTCTTGGATAAAGAATTGACTCCAGTACATTTTAAATGTTTTAAAATCTCCTTCGGAGTATCAAATTCAAGAGTAAAAATATCTTCCTCAATAGCTGCTGGTGAGAGCATTTCTCTTAATTGAACATATGAATAATATTTCAATCCCATTCCGGTAAGTTGTTTAATTTCTTTCAAATTTTCCTGACCGAAGGTGGAAAATATAATTGTACCGTTTGGTTTGAGTATATCCTTGAGTTTTGTAATAAAATCTTTCGGTTTCTCAATCCATTGAAATACAGCATTAGAGATTATCAAATCATACTTTCCTTTAAAATCATAATTTTCGATATCAGCTTGATAAAATTTGATTTCAGGTGAAATGTTGCGGATATATTCTTCGCATTCTTTGACCATATCAACGGCTTTATATGTTTTGAAAGAATATTGCTCTACGAGTTTTCTTGTTAATATTCCTGTGCCGCAACCGAGTTCAAGAATATCACAGGGGTTACACCGAACCATTTCGACAAGTTTTTCCGCCATTTTATCCTGAACAAAACAATTATTATTATATGTTTTTAAATTCTTCCTGAATCTTTCTCTTACCAGTTGTTTATCTATCATAGAATTTCTGACCATTTTTTGTATCTAAAGAACGGACAATGTCCTTCTTCTACCATTTCTATAATGGCAGGATTCTTCCAATAATTCAACTGGTTTTTTGTAGGAATAATTTTATCGTCTGTTGATACAATAATTTTGTCAAATGAAACATATTTACCTTCAATCCCCATAAGGTTTTCCAATTCTTCTTTTTGAGATGAAAAAGTTCTTGAAGAAAAACTTTCTAACGGCGGTGTTGTATTAAACATCCGCTCCATAAATTTTTTACAAGAAACTTCATTAAATCCTCTAACCGTTAATTTATATATCTTTTCAGGGATGCCGTATTTATCATCAATTGCTTTTGGAGTACCGTTTATTGCAATATATTTTTTTACTTTTTCAAAATCAAATAACGTCGATATCATCACTCCCATTGACCACCCGACCACAAAAATCTCTTTATATGTGTTTATTGAAGGAAATTTCACATCCAAATCATTGTAGTCATACAAAACCAAAAGGTCATAATCCTCTGTATCAAGATGAGATATGATTTTTGTATCCATACCCCAACCGTTAAAGAATATAATTAATTTTTCGTTATTATTTTTAAAAAAATCAAATTTCATTTTGTATAATATCAAACAGTTTTTTAACCTGTTCAAACTCCATATTTGCGGTAAGTGATAATCTTAGTCTTGATGTGCCGACAGGTACGGAAGGTGGTCTTATCGGTAAAACAAAATATCCGTATTCCAAAAGTTTTTTTGCAATATTTTCTGCCTTAGTCGGGGTTTCCAAAATAATCGGAATAATTTGTGATTCCGAAACCGTTTTTAATCCCGTAGTTTTAAGATATTTGTGAGTTCGTATTATTAAATCCGATAACTTTTCCCGTTTTTGTTCAAGGTAGTCAGCTTTTTCGGTTAAAAGCCAATTTGTCCACATAATATTAACAGGTGGTATGGATGTAGAAAATATGAACGAACGGGCTTTATTGGTTAAATATTCTATAATCTCTTTATTTGCAACGGCAAACGCCCCGAAGGATGCAACAGCTTTGCCGAAGGTTGCCGTAATTACATCAACATCGCAATGATTTGATAGTCCTGCAAAATTATCGTCGATTGATGCAAATGCGTGTGCTTCATCAATCATTAGTATTGCATTGTATTTTTTCTTCAAATCAACCAATTTGTCAATATTTGCGACATCTCCATCCATACTGAACAGGGATTCGGAAATAATTAAAGCTCTATTGTAGTTGTTTCTGTGTTTTTGAAGCAATTTTTCAAGGTTTTCATAATCAAGATGATGATATCTGTAAAATGTCGCTTCCGACAAACGCATTCCATCTATAATACTGGCATGGTTAAGTTTGTCACAAAAAATTACGTCACCTTTGCCTGCAAGTGTTGAAACGACCCCCAGATTACATTGATAACCCGTATTGAAGATTAAAGCGGAATCTTTCCCAAAGAGCTTTGTAACCGTCGTTTCAAGTGTGCCGTATATTTCGGACGTGCCGCTGAGAAGTCGGGCTGATGCTGATGAAAAACAAAATTCCGAACTGTCGATGTATT
>CAMDZX010000067.1 GCA_945910925.1 uncultured bacterium
ACCTTGTGCGTTTGTTAAGTATTCACCGAAGAATCTGTTTTCACCGGTTGCAGGGTTTCTTGTGAAGGAAACACCTGTTGCACAATCATCACCCATGTTACCGAATACCATTGTTTGTACGTTTACCGCAGTACCAAAATTGTGGTCAATTTTGTTCATATTTCTGTAAGCAACCGCACGTGGAATATTCCAAGATCTAAATACGGCTTCAATAGCTTCTTGTAATTGAACGTACGGATCTTGAGGGAATTCTTTTCCGGTAACTTCTTTAATAACATTTTTATATATAGGAATCAATGATTTCCATCCATCAGCAGAAATTTCAGTATCAGACTTAACGCCTTCTCTTTCTTTAACTTTTTCAACTTCTGATTCGAAGTATTTTTGTCTGTCCATTTCCCATGCAACAGAACCGAACATCGTTAAGAAACGACGGTATGAATCATAACAAAATCTAGGGTTATTAGTTAATCTAATCATTGCCTCAACAGTATCATCATTCAAGCCAAGATTGAGGATTGTTTCCATCATACCCGGCATTGATACTCTCGCACCTGAACGAACAGACACTAATAACGGATTTGTTTCATCGCCGAATTTTTTACCGGCTTGTTCTTCTACGTCTTTTAAAGCTCTTTTAACTTCATCCATCAAACCTTCCGGCATTTTATTTCCGTTGTTGATGTATTCCATACAAGTTTCTGTCGTAATTGTTAATCCCGGAGGAACAGGTAAACCTAAATTGGTCATTTCTGCCAAGTTAGCACCCTTTCCGCCCAAAAGGTTACGCATATCAGCATTTCCTTCTCTGAAAAGCCAAACTCTTTTTTCTGCCATTGTTTTCTCCTTTTTGAACATTTCAAAACTACCGAAGATATTGTATCATGAACATAATAAATTTATCACAATTTATTTATTAAAATATCTATACGTGAAAAACAAAAAATAATTAAACTCCAATATATACCCTCAATATGCTGTATTGACCTAAACCAAATACAAGTGCTAATATTGTTTTATGGTTAATTTGAATTTTGAACAACTTGCCGACCAATATTATAAAGAGGGCAATTGGTTTGAGGCAGAAAAACTTTATTTGCGTGTCTTGTCATTTGACAAACAAAATGTGAATGCTATGTATAAGCTTGCCTATATAAATATTGGCAAACTCAATTATGCTGCATCAGAAATGCTGCTTGAAAATGCACTAAAAGTTTATCCCGGATTAGATATTCTTAAACTTTTGGCATACGTAAAAGAGAAATTGTTCAAATTCTATGATGCTCTTGTTATGTACGAAAAAGTTCTGGAACTCGAACCGACAGCAGAATTGTTTGAAATAGTCTGCAACTTATACATAATTCTTGAGTTGTACGATAATGCTATACTTTCAACAAAAGAGTATGTTGAAAAATTCCCTACAATCATTGCATACAGAAGGTTATTCCTCTTATACTTTAATCTTTCAAAAAACGATGAGCTGCAAAAATTATTAGAAGAAATTAAGAAAAAATTCCCAAACAAAGGCTTGATGTTTAACCTTGTAGGTTTGTACAAGGAATTTATTGAAAAAGATTATTCAGAAGCTGAAAAGCTATACGAAAAAGCCGTAAAGATGGGAGTTCCGACTGCATCATATGATATGGCTTTATGCCTTAAAAAAACAAAGAAATATGATGAAGCAGAAAAATATTGTAAAAAAGTTCTTGATACTTACCCGAGAAAAAATGATATTCTTGAACTTTTAAAAGAAATTTATTTCATTCAGAAAAAAGTACACAAGGGATATAAATATTACCTGCAACGCACATTGAATAAAGACCTTGCCGGATTAAAAAACAAATGGAACGGAAAAGATTATCCTAATAAAACACTTCTTGTTATATATGATACAAAAAACAATGAAGGTATTATGAACCTGAGATTTTTATCTCGATTAAAAAACAAATTCAAAAACATAATACTGGCTTGTCCTCAAGAAATAGAGGAGCTTGCAAAATTTAATAAAATAAAAACTAAAGATATTAATAATATTTCTGATATAAAATACGATTTTTATACCTATTTATCAGAACTTCAATACGGTTTGAATATAAGTTTTGAAAATATTCCTAATCCTGACGGGTATTTAAAAGCACAAAAAACTAAAATAGAAGGAGACAACTTTAAAGTAGGATTGTTATGGAAGGCTCCGGGGGATACATACAGGATTATTCAACAACAGGCAATTGATTTAAAAAAATACCTGAAAGAGTTGTTTGATATTGAAGGTGTTGAGTATTATTCTTTCCAAAAGAACGATATTTTTAATACATTGGAAGATTTTCTGCAAATAAAAGACTTGTCGTCTGAATTAAATACTCTTGAAGATTGTGCAAAATACATAAACGCAATGGATTTAATTATATCTGTTGATTCTGATATTCTTCACCTTGCAGGGGCTTTGAAGAAAAAAGCAATAGGACTTATCCCGTATGATTCGGAATGGTATTGGTTTGATAATCAATCAAAAACGGAATGGTATGATTCTATCGAGTTAGAAAAACAATCCATTGAAGGTGATTGGTCGTCCGTTACAAAAAATGTAATTGAAAAAGTAAAGAAATATAATGCTAAACATAAAAAAACTAAATAAAGCTATTCAATATGTAAAAAACAAAGATTTTGATTCTGCGGAAAAAATCTACTCGGAGCTTTTACGTGAGAACCCGAACAATGATACAATACTATCGTTTTGGGGAATGTTTAATGTAAAAAAAGGCTTATATGCAAAAGCAGAAAAAATTCTGGAGCAAGCATATAACCTAAAAAAATCTCCCGCAACAATAGCAGCATTGATTTATACAAAATATCAACTAAAAAAGTATGATGATACAATAATTCTTTGCGAAGAAATGTTCCGATATGATAAAGACGGAGAACACCTTTATCAAAAAATTATTGAATCTTTTAGAAAATTGGGTATGTATAATTTTGCGGGCGCGTATTGCCAAAAATACATAACAGCACATCCCGACAGTTGCAGTGCAATGGTTCGCTTGGTCCAAAACTATATGGATACCGGCATGTACAAAAAAGCCGAAGAAATGTGTGCCATTTCAATGGAACACTTTCCCAATAATCCTTCCAATTGGATAAATGCAGGTTTGTTACAAGAACTCTTATATAACAATGAAGAATATGCGCAAGAATGTTACAAAAGGGCAATAGAACTAAACGATACACAAGGGTATTATCACCTTGCAGTCAGCTTGCAAAAAGTCGGTAAATTCGCAGAAGCGGAAGAGTATTATCAAAAAGCACTTGAAATATCACCTGATGATGCCAATATTAAAGCCTCTATCGGGTGTTTATATTTAATACAGCGTGACTTTAAACGTGGATTTGAATGGTTCGGACAGAGAGAACAATCAACAGAAGTCAAATCTTTAAAAAATTTTCAAAATTATAACATCAAAAATCGTACAGTTTTGGTGTACTCAGATATGGGGCTGGGCGACGGAATAATGTTTTCAAGATATTTGCCGTATCTGAAAGAGAAATTCAAAAAAATAATTGTTTATACAAGAAAACCTATTACTGCAATTTTGCAAAGAAGCTTTCCTGATATTGAATTTTGCGATACAAATCTCAATCAACAAAAATATGACACATCATTATTAATGGACGGATTACCTTATTATTTAGATATGTCATATACAAATATCCCATTAGCAGACGGATATCTGGTAGCAGATAAACAAAAAATTGCAGAATACAAAAACAAGTATTTTAATACACAAAAATTAAAAGTAGGATTATGCTGGAGAGCAGGAGATTTAAGTATCAGAGCTGCAATTAACAGGACGATTAATATTGATTATTTCAAATCTTTATTTGAACTAAACAATATAGAATTCTACTCTTTTCAAAAATATGATATTTTTGATGCGGTAAAAAAATATCCTCAAATAATAGATTTGTCAGAAACATTTGACACATTTGACGACACGGCAGCTGCAATGAAAAATCTTGATTTAATGATAAGCGTAGATACAGCGTGTGCACATATCGCAGGCGGATTAGGTGTAAAAACTTTGTTGTTGGTTCCATACTGTTCAGATTGGCGATGGTTTGATAACACCGAGAAAACCGAATGGTATTCATCCGTAAGATTGATAAAACAAGAAGAACGTCAAGATTGGTTCAAAGAAATAGAAACCTGTAAAAAAATTGTAACAAATTTGATTAATGAGTAAATTTTTTAAACATATATATTACCTTTACACTCTGTGATATTATTATCACTTAGAAAATCGTGAAAAGTATACTCATTGTTTTTTGTTTTTTGTAGCTGCTGTTTCTGCCATTACGACATCAGCAATTGTTCCGGGGCGCATTTTTATTGATGCAGCATAGGCATCTTGAGCCGCAAATGCAGGTTTTTCAAGCGGATTCTTTTTATAGATTTCCGCGACCTTTTTCATATCAGCGGCTGTTGGGAACATGCCAAGATTTAAAGCTTTTATTTCATCAATTTGAGTTGTCACTTTTGCAATCAATCCGTCTGCATAAGATTGGGCTAATGTAGCTTCAGGAGAACCTTTAGTTATAGTTTCGGTGTTTTTTACAATATCATCATAGAATGCTCTGTTAAACAGGCTTTTATCACCATGTAACAGATTATCTGCTAATGCCGCTTTATCCGCAGGAATAGCTCCTATTGCTTCCGCTTTTGTATAATACTTAGTAATAAGATTTTCAAGTCCGTTAACACCAACACCTTCTGTTCTTGCGATATCAGCAAATTGTTGAAAATGTGTTAATTCGTGTTTCAATATTTCTTCAGGATTTGTTTTTAGTAAAATTTGCATCTTTTTATTTAGCATCTTAGGATTAACTTTTAAAATACCTGTTGTAGGTTCATATTCACCTGCCATAAAGCATTTCAAATCAGATGGCATTTTGTCGTCAAATACCAATTTTGGTTTTACTTTCAAGCCCATTTCATTGGACATTGCTTCATAGTTTATTCTTAAATTACCTTTTTGAAGTTCTAAATATTTAGCGCCTATTCCTTTTGCATTTTTTATATTATTGAATAATTCCACATTGAAACCGACAGAAGGACCATATTTTATATTATTTCGAATAGTCTTAATAGCTTTTGGTAAGAATGGAGCAGACATAGCCAAATCAACACAATCCCCGCCAATATTATTTAAATCATTTCTCAAATTATTATATTCGCCGTTATTATTGTGTTTAATAGCTTTGATTGTATGAGATACGGTTTTGCCGATTGCAAGTCCTGCAAAACCTACTGCCAAAGCGGAAGCACCTACGGCTGAACTAATCCCAATTAAAGGTAAAAGAGCAATTGCACCTGCCGTTCCGGCTGCAATACCTATTGTTTTAATAGGATGCTGAATAATTGATTTTGCTATTTCTTTAACTTTATTAACAAATCCTTTTCCGATAATTTTTGCACCCTCAGAAAAAGATACCTTTTCTCCATTATTTTGAGTTTTGGTCGTAAAATCATAACTATCATTCGGATATGATTGAACTTTACTAAATTCTGATTTATTAGTTGCTTCTTTTAAGTTAACTTGCTCAATCCCATAACTGTTAATAGCATTTACCGGCATAAACAAACTCCTTATATATAATTCCCTATTTATATAAGATATTTTTTTAAAAAAAATTGCTCATTTTTTAATTTTATTTACAAATTCTTAATATTTTTTAAACATATTATTATTTTGTATTTTAAATTTTTATAAAAATGAGTATGCGAGGAAAAAGTTAATGGATAAATACAAACTGTCTTGTGATTATTATTACAATGTGATAAGTTAATAAACAATAATTTTCCGAATTTTTCTTTCAAACACCCAATATCGTTCTCAATAATAATTTATGTATGCTATAATACATAAGTACAGGGGAATAGAAATGCTTAAAAGAAAATGTAAAATAACATATATAGCACATGGTGCAACAATATATTCGGATGATTACAGGCTTTGCAGTCAAGAAAATTATCCTCCGCTGGAAGAAAAAGGTCAGGAAGAAATAAAAAAAATATGTGAATATATCAGATGTCGCGGAGTTCGTAGTGATGCAATTTATTCAAGTCCTGCAACACGTTGTATTCAATCCGCACAAATGATATCAAAAGTTTATAAACAGGATTTTGAAATTGTACCCGAACTCAATTCCAGAAACTGGGGTGATTGGAACGGACTTACTCTTGACAAAATTGTAAAAAAATATAATTTAAACTATGAGGACGGAATCCCAAGTATAATCGCTCTTACTCCCGAAAATGGAGAAGGGATAGTTGACTTCAACAAAAGAGTTGACGGAATTATACATAAAATTGTTGACAAAAATATCGGCAACAGAGTAATAATCGTATCAGGCGCAAATGTTATTCAATCCGTCGTTGCAACAACACTCGGAGTACCGCCGGAAAATCAATCCAGAATCCTTATCAAAACAGGCAGTGCAACTCAAATCAGCTACTTTGACGGCTGGTCAAGTTTAATTTATTCGGGATTTGTTCCGCTATAAAAAATTTAAAAAATATTATTTATAAATTAATACCCGATTGACCACGAAAACGGACGTTCCGTTTCAAATTGAACAGGTTTAGTTTGAGAAGTAACAACCTCAGGAGTTTCAATAACATGATCGGGTTTTTGGAGTAAATTCGTTTTTTGCATTGTCATATCAACATTGCTAAATGATTTTAATCTGTCTAATTGGTTTTGTAACTCCGCATTTTCATCGTTCAACATTATGGTATGACGGCTGTACTCATTCAGTTTAATTTCACTTGATACAACGAAATAGTAACTTATAATTGATACAAATATAAGACATAATAAAAGTCCGCATAAAGTTTTGTTTACTTTTTTTATCGCCATAGCCTTAACCAAATTCTCTTTCGGGAAATAACCGTCAATAATCTGACGAGAATTATCCCTCTGTGTATTAATATAACCTAAATCATCATTATATTGAATACGTTCATTGGTTGATTGAGAAATCGTATCCGTTGTAACTGCTGAATATACCATATTATAACCTGCTTGAATTGATTTGCTTGTATAATTTCTAGCCAAAGTTTTATCCCGCTTTTCTTATACACCTAACGACTCTTAGTTTTGCACTCCTTGAAGGAGGATTCTCCTCTATCTCTTCAACTGATGCCATAATTGGCTTTTTGTTGATTAATTCTATTCTTGGTGGTTCACATGTGCATATCGGATTGTTACATCTACACTTTTGAGCCTCATACTTGAACAGTCGCTTGACTATTCTGTCCTCCAAAGAATGAAAACTTATCACAGATATTATAGCACCATAGTCTAATAAATCCAATACATCTGTTAAGATTTTAGTTACATTTTCAAGCTCTCCGTTAACCTCTATCCTGACAGCCTGAAATACTCTGGTAGCAGGATGTATAGCCGTTTTTATTCTCGGAGTCGATTCGACTATCAAATTGGCTAATTCAAGCGTAGTCTTAATTGGCTGAATTTTCCTTTTTGTTACAATTGCTTTTGCAATTCGTTTTGAAAATCTTTCTTCTCCATACTCGCTGAATATTTTTACCAACTCATCTTCTTTGTAACTGTTTATAACATCGTATGCGGTAAAATCACTATCCATATTAAATCGCATATCCAAAGGAGCATCCTTCATAAAGGAAAATCCTCGCTCTTGTTTTGTCAATTGATGATAAGATGCACCCAAATCAAGAATAACCCCACCGGTAATTTTTTCTATTCCATGCAATTTCATTTGAGATTTTATATTAGTGTAAGAATCTTTTATTATTGTAAGGTTCTCATATTTTTCCAACCTCTTAGAGGCAAAATTAATCGCTTCGTCATCAATATCAAATGCAAATAACCTGCCGTCAGGTGATATTCTTTGCAGAATTAATTCACTATGCCCGCCACCGCCGAGTGTACAATCGACATAAACTTTGCCTGATTGACATTCCAGAGCATCAACAGCTTCGTTTTTCATAACCGTGTAATGAGTAAATTCTGCCATAAGACAATCCTAACACAACACAAAAGACGAAACAAATGTTCCGTCTTTTAATGAAAATTGGTTTTTGTTAATAATTAATCTAACAATGCTTCAAGTAATTGGGCATTCTTGTTTGCATAACTAGATGTTCTAACTCTGTTTCTGTGAATGTAAGTTCTTAATGCTTCTCTGATAAGTTCAGATCGAGAACGATTTTCAGTATCAGCGACATTGTCAATTTCGTCTAAAAACTTTTCAGGCATTGAAATCAATACTCTTGCCATATCTATTTTCTCCTTTTATCTAGTCGACTTTGTATACCCTATATATACTTTATAAGTACATCATTATATAAAAATTGCGTTTTTTCAATAGATTTTTGAAATATTGTTACAAAACTACAAGATATAGAACACTAACAATCTTTATATAAATTTGTGATACAAGTATTATAACATTGATTTATAAGTTTGTACACCCCTTATAGGGCATGCCTGATTGTAAAATAAATTTCTGTAATTTATAATCTTAATATGCTTAAACGTTACGAAAAATTTTTGAAAGATTTTGACAAAAAAATAAAAAAATATTTTTCCGAACAAAAAGAACATATATGTTGTAAAGAAGGATGTGCCGGTTGTTGTGAGGTTGGGGACTATCCTTTTTCACAACTGGAGATGATGTATCTCATGTCAGGGTTTCAGAAATTGCCTGACAGTATAAAAATACAGATAAAAAACAATCTTCAAAACGTCAAGAAAAACAGAATATCAACACATTTTTATTATCAATGTCCGTTTCTTATTGATAAAAAGTGTTCGGTTTATAAATATCGGGGAATAACGTGCAGAACATTCGGATTGGCGTACCTGATTGATAAAAAAACAAAGCAGGTTAAAATTCCCGAATGTTGTAATGAAGGTCTGAATTTTAGCCAAGTTTTTGACGGAAAAGAGATTAAAACAGAACCTATAAAAGAGAATTTAGATTTACCGTCGGTAATCAACTCAAAACTTGCTAAAAGTCATAAGTTAGAATTTGGAGAAACAAGGTCATTAGTCAACTGGTTTCCTGACTAATAACAATTATTTTCGGTGCAAACATGACAGCTTTTGCAACCCAAAAAACAATTTTAATATAATTATAAAAATCTTACCGACATTACTTATTATATTCATAAATTTTTATAGTAATATTGTTATATGCAAAAGATTAAAGATGAATTGACATACTTAAAGACAAACAATATGTTCAGACGTATTTCACCAATAGAAATAAAAGAGGATGAATATGTTGTTGTAGACGGGAAAAAATTAGTAAATTTTTCATCTAACCATTATCTCGCGCTCAGTACGGACAAATTTTTTTTTAAAGAGTTCT
>CAMDZX010000068.1 GCA_945910925.1 uncultured bacterium
CTGTAGAATTTGACCCAGTAATCCATAAACCTATTAAAGGTTATTGTCAGTCAGAAGATACAATACTATATTTTGATAATGATGGTAAAATCAGAGAAGCGGTTAATCGGGTAAGGAATAGAAAAACTGGAGTTGTGAAATTTAGTTTGATTAATGATAAAGATAAAGGTCGCATACGAAATCAAATCGACCTTCAAAATATGTGTCCACAAAATTATACTAGCCAAGTAAATCATACGTATGCCCTTGAGAATGGTAATCACTCTTATTATGTGCATAACAACATTTCTAATAAAAAAAATGGGGAAATTGTAAATGTGTTTGACATGACACACTCTGGAAATGGTCAATCTTACCGTTTAACACGTACTAATGGTAATGACAATATATATGATGTTACTGTTGGTGTCAAAAGACTTGGCGGTTTTAATGGCGAAACTGGGGAGCTACAAATGTTTGCGGACTCAGGTAAAGCAAAAGAAGATGTAGAACCAATCGTAAAAGATATATGGAAAAATTGTAACCACTTACTATCTATATCTAAAGATTTAGGTAAACGGTTTGGAAATTCTAGTGAATTAATTAATTTTGCAAAGTAAGTTATGTAGGTCGCATTTACTAATGCGACAAATAAAAATTTTCATTTCATCTGACACATTTCCTCAAACTGTAAGTCAATTTAAATTGGGGTAATTATTCAATTTGACGATAAAGAATATTCCGAAGAAGAAATTGAATTTCTTTGGGAAAGATTTATTTCTATTTTGGCAGAAGCAAAAAATATTGAAATTGACACAAAAATAACTCAAAACCTAGCAAAAACAATAGTTTTAGAGGCATTTAAGACTACTAAAGAGACTCGAGCCACCTCAAACACAGACCAACAAAGAGATTGAAACTATTTCTTAAAATTTGGCATTTTTGTTCAAAAATAGATTGGAACGCAGGAATCTACTAAAAAAGAGCCTTTCAGGCTCTCTTTTTAAAAACTGGGCCCGGAGGGATTCGAACCCACGACCAAAGGATTATGAGTCCTCTGCGCTACCGCTGCGCCACAGGCCCGTGACGACTTTTGTTTTGTTTATTTAATTTTCATTCACAGCCTGTACCTTGCGGTAGCGAACGCTACCTTCCTCTCCTCGGAAGATACTTAATCTTCCTCGTCGGCAGAGTGCCACAGGCCCGTGACGACTTTTGTTTTGTCTATTTAATTTTCATTCACATGCCTGTACCTTGCGGTAGTGAACGCTACCTTCCTCTCCTCGGAAGATACTTAATCTTCCTCGTCGGCAGAGTGCCACAGGCCCGTGACGACTTTTGTTTTTGATATTCTGTTTTCAAACATCAGTAACTAGTTAAGTCTATCATCTACACAGATTAAAATCAAGAGATTTCTTTTGAAGTATAATTGTTGTATGAAAATCAAAAATATCAAACTTCTAAATTACAGAAATTGTGAAGATTTAACTCTTAATCTTGATAATAACAAAATACTTATAATCGGTAAAAATGCTCAAGGGAAAACAAATATTCTCGAAAGCATATATTACCTTTCTCAGTTAAAATCTCCCAGAGCAACAACCATAAAAGAACTTATTAAATTTGACACAAATAAATTTGAAATAGTTGCTCAAATAAATAAAACAGATACAGATATAGACATGTCCGTTTCTTATGAGGATAATAAACGCACCCTCAAACTAAACGGACTAAAAACAACACCTAAAAATTTTAAATCAACACTTAAATCTGTTTTGTTTACAACAGAAGATTTAATGCTCCTGAGAGGTGCTCCGCAAGATAGAAGAAACTGGCTTGATAGGGCAATTTCTCAAATTTATCCGGCTTATGATGACAGGTTAAGTAAATACGACAAAATTCGTATTCAAAAAAATAACCTGTTAAAACTTCCTGAAATAAATTATTCACTTCTTGATATCTACAACCAACAACTTGTTATCACAGGTTCAAATATAATATTGCTCAGACAAAAGTTTCTCAAAGAATTAAAGGATATAGCAATTTTTAAATATAACAGTATTGCCGACTCTGAAAACTTTGATATCAAATACTCCGTACAAGAAAGCTCTATTGAAGACATCGCAAAATATCTTGAAAACGAGCTTCAACAAAAATCACAGGAAGAAATTGTAAGAAAACAGGCATGTGTCGGACCGCATAGAGACGATATTCTGTTTTTTATAAACAATAACGATGCAACAAAATACGCATCACAAGGTCAACAAAGAACAATTGTTCTGGCGCTTAAACTTGCAGAAATTAAACTTATCAAAGAAAAACTCGGAGAATCTCCTATTTTACTGCTTGATGACGTACTCGCAGAACTTGATGATCTTAGACAAAACTACCTGTTAACTACAATTGAAGATGATACTCAGACTATTATTACATCCGTTGATACCCTGCTCTTTGATGAAAATTTCTTAAATGATGTAAAAATCCACAGCATTAAAAACGGGCAATTAAATTAGGTAAACATTCGCTTAATAAATCTAAATTTTGTCGATTTTAATGAATGTTTATGTTATATTCATATAGTATATAGCATGGGGTTGGAGCCGTTGAGCTTAAGAAATTTTAAAAATAGAATACTCACAATATTCGTACTTGTAATTGTTCAGATTTGTACAACCCTTTGTTATGTTTATGCAAATGAAACTGACGCCACACAAAACTCCGTAAAGTATGTTAACAATGTACAGGTAGTAGGCGCAAACTCCATATCTCAAGACTATATATTATCAAAATTTAACCTGCATGCCGGAGATGTATATGCACCGGAAAAAGTTCAACAAGGATTAAAAAATCTTTATCAACTCGGATTCTTTACGGATAGAATGAAAGCAGTTCCCATAGAAAACCCTGATGGCTCTATAACCCTAAAAATTGTTGTAGAAGAAAACCTGCCTGTTACTGATGTGACAATTGAAGGTAATACTGCTGTTTCTACTTCAGAATTAATGCAATATCTGCTACCTCTAATCGGTCAACCTCAAAATATCGGAAAAATCAATGAAGCTATTGAAGCTATTAACGATTGCTACAATTCTAAAGGCTATATTCTTGCTCGGGTAAGTTCTATATCAGATGACCCCGACGGAACGGTAAATGTAAATATTGTTGAGGGTGAGATTAATCAAATTATGATTGCCGGAAACAAGAAAACTAAAGACTATGTCATTACAAGAAACATTATGACGGAACCGGGAACCGTATACAATGACAATATCATAAAAAAAGACCTTGTCAGATTGTATTCTACACAAGCATTTAAAAATGTCGACAGAAGTATTGAACCATGCGAAGATGACCCCAACAAATTCAACATCACAATAAATGTCGAAGAACAAAGAACTGCAACAATATCTCTCGGTGGTGGTCTTGATTCTCACACAGGTGCTTTTGGTTCTGTGGGAATTAGTGATAACAACTTTAGAGGCGTAAACCAAAGAGTTTCGATTAACGGTTTAGTCGGTTCGGGTATTATCATGAGCGATTCAACCATCAAAGACCACATGAACCTTCAAGGTGAGTTAAGCTTCTTTGAACCGTATTTCTTAAATGCAGACAATTCGTTTATGAGTAAACTTTTTTATAGAAGTTTAGGTAGTTACCAGGTTCCGCTTGCACTTGAAGAACGTTTCGGACTTGAAGCGACAATAGGACATAAAATAAAATCAAACGAACATTTATCATCCACTCTTTCCTTCGGGCTTGAAAAAATTAATGTAATGGAAGGTGACAGAAATACGATTGCAGGCATGTATGCTGCAAAAGGACTGGATATCGCTCAACGTGCAAAACAACTGGAAGGTGGTTTATTCTTTAATATAAGCCCGGGCTTAGTATATGATACAAGAGATTCGGCACTAAACCCGAGAAATGGTGTATTAGCAACTGCGCGATATGATGAATCATTTGCATTTGATAACTTTAACAAAACTAACGGTAAATTATCGGGTATGGTAAAACGTTTTGTTCCGATTGCTAAGTTCTCCTCATTATCATTCACGGCAAGAGCCGGCGGAAAAATTCACGGAGACAACATGCCTGAGGTTATGGCATACAGGCTTGGCGGTCCATACACCATCAGAGGGTATAAAGTTAACGGTGTTGGTACGGGTGACGCTTTTGTAATGGGTTCCGTTGAACTTGCTACTCCTGTGTTATTCCTTGACAGGCTAAAAGCTAATTTCTTTAAAAACCTGAGATTAACATTCTTCGTTGATGCAGGTAAAATATTCAGACCTTACATAACAGATACTTTATATGACAGACCAATGCAAGCAATTACCGCAGGGGTTGGTTTGAAACTATATATACCGGGTGTTGGGCCGTTATCGGTTGACTACGGTATTCCGCTTACTAATCCGGGCTCATACGGTTCTAAGGGCGGATACTTTACATTCGGTGTCGGTGACTTGATGTATTAATACTTTAAGGAGAAATAATTATGAAAAAAATGAAAACTTTTGTACTCACATTAGCAGTTATACTTTTTACAGGAAATCTTTCTTGGGCGGATGGTATAGGATATATTGATTACCAAAGAGTTGTTGAATCTACACCGTTTGCGAGAGATGCAATGAAAGCTATTGATGCAAAAGCTCTTGAACTCCAACAATATTTGGTTGACAAAGAAAAAGAATATAAATCAATGGATACTCCTGTTCAAAAAAGAAATTTCCAAGACAAAGTGGCAAATGATTTTAAGGCAAAAGAAGCTGCATTTTTGAAACAAAAAGCAAAAAGCGAAGATGAAATATACAACAAAATAAAAGACACAGCAAAATCTATTATGGTAGAACACAAATTATCTGCAATTATTAGCGATAGAGCTGTTTTTGTCGGTGGAACAGATATTACCAATTTAGTTATAGACAGATTAAAAGGCGGTAAATAGTTTGAAAATTGCTGATTTAATAAGAAAAAAGAAACTCGGAGGAGAACATTCCAAAGAGGAAATAAATTATATTATTGAATCTATATCTGATGAACGTATCTCCGATTATCAGCTTAGTGCTTGGCTTATGGCGGTCTACTTTCAGGGAATGACAGAAGAAGAAAGCTTTCATTTTACGGAATCTGTCATTGAATCGGGTGATATTGTAAATCTTGGAGAACTTACGGATAAAACTATTGATATTTGCACAACAGGAGGTGTCGGCGATAAAGCAACAATCACGACAATTCCTCTGCTTGTTGCCGCGGGTGTACCTATTCTGAAACTGCTTGGACGTGGTTTGGGACATACGGGAGGTACTATTGATAAACTGGAATCCGTTCCCGGATTTAATACAAGACTTGCTATACCTGATATGATTAACCAATTACAAGTTTGTAATTGTGCTATTTCATCACAAGTTCAAAGTATAACTCCTGTTAATCGAACATTGCAAGCTTTGAAATACCTGACCGCTACGGAGGATTCAATGTCCTTAATCGCATCATCCGTTGTTTCCAAAAAAGTTGCAACAGGAGCAGGAAATATTATTATAGATGTAAAATACGGCTCGGGAGTTTTGACCAAAACTTTAGAGGATGCAATAAAACTTTCAAATTTGATTATTCGCCTAGGTAAAAGGTTTAATAAATCAATAACCACAATCATAACTTCTATGGATGAACCGCTTGGCAGAGCTGTCGGAAATACCATTGAAGTAATAGAAGCAATTGAATTTTTGAAAGGAAATCTTGCAAACTCTGATTTGGCTGAATTGGTTTATGAAACTTGTGCCGTTGCCTTGCTTCAATTAAAACGATACGACTCAAAAGAACAGGCTATTGAATATTTAAAAGAATTGGTATCATCAGGTGCCGCACTGGAAAAATGTAGAGAAATTGTACATAAACATCGTGGGAATGTTGATGTCATTGATAACTATGATAAATTCAACCTTCCGAGACATAAAATTAGATGTAAAGCCGATACTGACGGATTTGTACAAAGAATTGATGCGTATAAAATTGCTTACGCATGCAAATTGTTAGGTGCGGTAAGAGATAGAAAAAATGAAGAAATTGATAAAAGTGTAGGTATATTCCTGAATAAAAAGACAGGAGAAGCAGTTACCGCAGGAGATACACTTTTTACCATATACATAAATAATCTAAAAGAATTAGACAAAATAAAAAAATATTGTTATGATGCTTATACGGTTTCTAACGAACAAGTGCAGCCAAAATCTGTGGTATACAAAATTATAAGGAATGAGTGAATATGTTTAACAGAAAAATGGAATATATAATTAAGTCAGTTCCGACAGATGATAAACAAATGCTTGAAGATTTGTTGAACGAAATGTCTTCTGAAGGATGGGATTTGTATACCATGCATGAAGTGGAATCAGATGAAGATTTTCAATATAATTGTATCTTTATGAGAGATAAAGAACCGACAGAAGAAAATGAGTCTTTTGATAA
Organism: uncultured bacterium; assembly: GCA_945910925.1. Taxonomy (GTDB): domain Bacteria; phylum Cyanobacteriota; class Vampirovibrionia; order Gastranaerophilales; family Gastranaerophilaceae; genus UMGS1585. Next base: position 6,445 of record CAMDZX010000068.1, read on the forward strand.
GATTGTTAGAGTTAACAATTTTAAGACTCAAATGGAAAAGATGCTTGCATCCTCATCCACCCCTTACGAGACCTGCAAAGAAATAACATCTAAAATACGAAACCAAAAACAAAAAATTGCACGAATAAAAGCAAACTTGGAAAACGAGGAATTATCAGCAAGAAATACTCTAAATAATCAGATGTCTGATGCTATTGAAAAACTGGAGCAATTAAAACAGGATTTAACACGGGAATTATCTCCGGGAGTTATGTATTCAAGAATAGGAGAAGAAAAGTTTACGGTTAATTTAAGTGATGAACTTATTGATTTTGTAAGTCCTGATTCTGAAGATGATTTGCTTTCGGAAACTGTAAGACTAAGACAAAGATTAACGGACGAATTAGGTTATGTGCTTCCGAAAATTGTATTTCAAGACGATGAAAATTTAGAACCGTACGAGTTTTCAATAAATGTTCATTCTCTAAATGTATATCAAACAATAGCAGTTCCTGAACATAAAGCATTTTTTAAAACGGATTTGAATATTACTAAAAAACCTAAAGGAACAATAGTTTCAAAAGATATTATTACAGAAAAAGAAATATGGTGGATTCCTAACGATACTAACGCTGACTTTTGGTCAGAAGGTATGACGCCAATTGAATATATTTCAAGAGCAATTGATTTTGTTGGAATTAAGTATGTATCAGAAATATTGGATTATAGTGACATAAACAGATATGTAACTCTTATTGAGAAAAGAAATCCGTTCTTAATCAATAATATTATTCCTGATTTCTTAACACTTTCTGAATTAAAATATATTATTATTAATTTGATTAGAGAACGTGTATCTATCAAGGATATTGATTTTATTTTTGAAAAAATAAATGATTTTTCTGATGAACCTTCAAAGGACGGTTTATTAGATAAAATTCGTCTTTCTCTTGCAAAATATATATCAAAAGATATTGCAGGACGGGGTAGCGAAATTAAAGCTATTGAATTTTCAGCAAAAACTCTTGATGAGATGTTTAGGTTGACGGAAACAGAGGACGAAACGGTTATAAAAGTAGATGGAACAGCTGCAAATAAACTTGCTAAAAAATTAAAGAAAATTGCAGCTGCAAATGAGATAGAAAATATTCTTCTGGTTGTTCCTATGGAAATCAGACATATGACATTCTCAATATTCTCTGAATTTGTAAATAATCTAACGGTTGTAGCTCATGAAGAACTATCCTGTTCTTGTCCTGTTAAAATAGTTGATATTTTATAAATATCTGTTATTTTTTTAGAATGTGATTTGGTGATATGTCTACAATATCAAAGAATTTTTGAAATATTGCCTGCAATCTGTCGGATGTTGGGTTCTTTTCTTCCCTGACAAGTTTTTCTAATTCGGGATTGTGTTCCTGAGTAAAAATAAACCTGTCGCCATCCTTACATAAAGAATCCAAAGCATGTTTTGGGGTGTTTGTTTTACCGCAAATCATAGAAAAATCTACACCATGCCTATCAAGCTCTGTCGCAATATCACAACTTAGAGCATAACTCCCTTCATCATTACGTTGACCTCCAATCATAAAACCTGAAGCATACCCTTTTTCAGCTTGTTCTTTTTTTACAAGGTTTGCAAGCTCATCCAATAAATTTCTTCCTCTCTGTTCAGGTGCAAGATGAACTAACGTATCATTAACATTTAGAATCGTACATGTATTCGCATACTGTGAATACATTGGTTGTTGTGATGTTACCTTATCTTTAAATGAATAATGAGGGAATTTGCCAACCTCCTTCATTTTTTTACTGTTTATAATTCTTTCAAATTCTCTTGGGGTTCTATATATAATTTCTAAATTTTTCATATTCATCATGTTCACTCCAACCTTTAGTTTATTAAATAAATATCAATACACAAAATTGCCTGTTTTTTGATAAATATTAAGAATTATAAACATAAAAATAGGACAGATATAAATCTGCCCTATTAAAATCACTTATAATTGATTTTTTATTTATTACCCTGTATTCGCATTGCGTAGAATGAACGAATTACAAAAATTATTGCAATCAATAAGAATACAATACCTGCAACTTTTGCACATTCTCTGAAGCTTGGGCTGATTGCAATTTCCATTGCCAACAATCCGAATAATGTTGTAAATTTAATTATCGGATTCATAGCAACAGAAGATGTATCTTTAAACGGATCACCAACCGTATCACCAACAACAGTTGCTTCATGTAATGGTGTACCTTTTTCGTTCAAATCTACTTCTACAATCTTCTTCGCATTATCCCAGCATCCGCCTGCATTTGCCATAAATACGGCTTGGAACAAACCGAATACGGCAATAGCTATAAGATAACTTACAAAGAACGATACGGGCGTAGAATCAGAACCCACAGGTGCAGATAAACAAGCTAATGCCAATGCAAACGCAAACAGAGCGATAAATATGTTCACCATACCTTTTTGTGCATATTGTGTACAAATTTTTACAACTTCTTTTGAATTTGCAAGATTAGCAGATTTATCATCCGCATCACCAAGTTTTATATGGTTTTTGATAAACTCGGTAGCTGAGTATGCACCTGTTGTAACAGCTTGCATAGATGCACCCGAGAACCAATAAATAACCGCACCGCCGGCAATAAAGCCCAGCAATGTGTATGGATTCAATAAGTTTAATATCAACTCAGGCTTAATACCTAAAGTTTGTTGAATAACAAGAATCAATGAGAAAATCATTGTAGTAGCACCAACAACCG
>CAMDZX010000069.1 GCA_945910925.1 uncultured bacterium
TTCAAAAAATCATCTACTCTTAATTGGATTGTTTTTGACATAAATAGCCTCCTTATTTGTATTTATTTGTAATTACATTTTAATACATTTGAAATAACTTTTCAACACATCTTTGTGTTTAATTTGACAATTTAATAAGTGATATAAATTTATTGTTTGCCTGTATATGCAACATATATTACAATAGAATTCTTGGATTTACATTTGCAGTTATTCTGTCAGTAAGCAATTTATAAACTTCAAAGGTAATATAACAGTCCTTCAACCCTCTGTGGTTGTTGCTTGTATCTATATGATAATATTGAGCAATAGTAGTTAATTTATAATTCCTTAATTTTATTGCTTTTTTTGCAATTTTCATCGTATCCATTTGTTGGTTATGAAAATCAAGTCCGAAACATCTTTTGTACTTTGTTCTTATAAACCCCAAATCAAAACTTACATTATGCCCCATAACCGTGTCATCTCCAATAAAATCAATAAATAAAGGTAACACCGTTTTTATCCCGGGTGCATTTTGAACCATAGCTTGAGTTATACCGGTAAGGCTTGATATGAAATTACTTATTTCTTTATTCGGGTTTATAAGTGATGAAAATTCTTTAACGACTTTATTATCTCTTACTTTTAGAGCAGAAAGTTCAATTATTTCATCTTCCAACGGACTTAATCCTGTGGTTTCAATATCAATAACCGTATAATTTCTATCTGTAATCATTATATCAATTCCCCTTTTAAGTACCATGTTTTTGCACCGTTTATTTTAACGTTGACAAACTCCCCGATTTTATTTTCATTACACGGAACATGTACCATTTTGTTATTTCTAGTTCTGCCTGATATTATATTTGTTCCTTTGTGGTTTTCAAATTTTTCCACAAGGATTTCCATTTCACGACCCACATATTTTTGATTTGATTTTAAACAAGCTTCTCTTACTGTTTCGTTCAGCCTTGCAAGTCGTTCCTCTTTAACCTCTTTTGACAAGAACTTATCGACCCATTTCGCAGCAACGGTGCCTTCTCGTGGAGAATATGCCGCAGTATTCGAGTAATCAAGTTCAAGCTTTAATATTTCATCACAAGTATGTTGGAACTGCTCCTCAGTTTCACCCGGAAATCCGGCAATAAAGTCACTTGTTATTGTTACATCTTTCACTTTATCTCTGATATGTGCGCAAATTTTTGTATAGGTTTCTACATCATATCTTCTGTTCATTTTCTTTAATACATAGTCGTCACCCGACTGCATAGGAATATGGAAATATTCACAGACTTTATCGAGTTCAACGACAGTATCAATCAATTCTTCTGTGATATCCGTAGGATAAGAGGTTACAAACCTAATTCTAAACTTACCGTCAAGAGCATTTATTGCCTTTAGAAGTCCTGCAAGGTTAACTTCTTCCCCTAATTCATTTATACCCTTATAACTGTCTACATTTTGTCCTAAAAGCGTAATTTCTTTAAACCCTTCAGAAAGAGCTTTTTTAACCTCACCCATTATTTGTTCAAAGTTTCTTGAGCGTTCACGCCCTCTTGTATAAGGGACAATACAATATGAACAAAAATTATTACATCCTTCCATTATTGGAACCCAAGCGTTAACACCTTTTTTACGGATAATATCCAAATTATCCTCAGAATACGGAATTTCCTCCGTAGAACATATTCTTTCGCCATTTTCTATGCGTTTGATAAGTTCGGGAAGTTCATAAAGTCTGTGCGTACCTAAAACTAAGTCGACATAAGGCGCACGTTTAAACAAATCCTCTTTCTTTTGTTGTGCAACACATCCCGCAAAAACAATCTTGAGATTTGGTCTTGTTTTTTTCCATTTACCCCATGTTCCTATTGCGCTAAACGCTTTATCTTCTGACAACTGACGAATAGAACAGGTATTTATTATCAAAAGGTCTGCTTTCTTAGCCTCTAATGTTTGTTCATAATCCAACCATTGAAGCATACCAAGCATTCTTTCTTCATCCGATTTATTCATTTGACAACCGAGCGTTTCTATATAAACCTTTTTCATACCTATCCTTCCCCTTTTAGAAAACAAACGTGCCCGATGGGAGTCGAACCCATGACCTCAGGCTTCGGAGACCTACGCTCTATCCAACTGAGCTACGGGCACAAGCCGTATGTATTTAATTATACCCCAAACAAAATTGTATAAATTTAACTTAATATAACCATTTCACAATTCTTACAATCAAATTTTAGCGGGTATTTTGCACCTTTTTCATCAACAAGAAAAAGTTTCTTTTCCGAGCGGCACATATTAAGTGCATATTTTAAACAATGTTTTGTTCGCATAAGTTCTATCGGCTTATTATCACCAACTATTTCGCAATTACATTTTGAATAAAATTCTCTTGCCGAATCGTTGTAAACATTGGCTCTGTAATCGTACTCAGACTTGTAGAATTCGCTATAATTCAATTCTTTTTGTATCTCTTTCGGGTAATTTTTAATCCTCTCCTGCATTAATAAAGATAAGCCTTTTCGACGAAGTTCATTAATAACGGATATTGGCATAAAAGGAATATGTCCGCTGATATTAACTCTATCAATATAGAAATCCGATTCTCCTGTTTTTGAAAACTGTGTTCTAAAGGTTTCATTCATTCTTGCAGGATTATGCGAAAGTGTACTCGACGGAAATTCCAATGAAACCATATTATTGTCCTCATCCGTCAAAATAATTCTATTATCAACTACACATAGACTTATACCGATTTTTCTGGTAACCTTCGCATTATTAATATATTTCTCGTATTTAGCATCCTTATTTCGGTATACAAAATCCCCCTTCTTAATCTCCGACATGCGGTTAGGGTATATTCGATTGTCCTCAACCTTATTTACCAGACACCCAAAATCATTTCCGAGACACAATCCGTCTTGAGGATTAATTGTATCTAAAGAATCAATCTCAAAAAAATCACGACCGATTTTAGTAACCTTGCCCACAAATTGCCCCTTTGGAACATCAAAATTAAAGCATTTCCTGCGCTCTCTTAAAAAGTAATCGGTATATCCTCTGTTAAAAGTTTTTGTAATATCCGGCGTGATATCGGTAAACACTTTTCCTGAAGATGTTTTATCAGATAAATTATTAAGCAGTTTACGATAATAAAGAACTACACTTTTAACATAGTTAATATCCTTTAAACGTCCTTCTATTTTAAAAGAATTAACCCCGATATCGACCAATTCTTTTAAGTGATTAGAAGCATTAAAGTCTTTTAAAGAAAGAAGATGTTTATTTTGAGCAATAACGTTTCCAAAATCATCAACAAGTGTATATTTTTTTCGGCAAGGCTGCGCACATTCCCCCCTGTTTGCGGAACGTCCTCCTATATGTTCGCTGAGATAGCATAGTCCGCTATACGAAACACATAGAGCACCGTGAATAAAACATTCCAATTCGACTTTTGTATTGCTTCGTATATCACGTATCTTGTCAAGAGAAAGCTCTCTTGCAAGAACTACACGTGGTACACCAACACGCTCAAAAAATTTGACTTTCTCAATATCTCTGTTATCACATTGAGTGCTAATATGAATTGGTATCGGCGGAAGTTTACCGTTTATTGCGAGTTCAAGAATCCCCATATCCTGAATAATAATACCGTCAACTCCGATATCATACAGTTCTTGAATCATATTTACCGCTTCTTGCAATTCAGAATTTGAGAGAACCGTATTTAAGGTAACGTATATTCTGACATAAAACCGATGAGCATAATCAACAATTTCTTTGATATCGTTTATTGTATTTCCGGCTTTGCTCCTTGCACCAAATGCAGGTCCTCCGATATAAACCGCATCAGCACCGCAATCAATCGCCGCAAAGGCGGTTTCTTTATCTTTTGCAGGTGCAAGAAGTTCGGTTTGCATATCAATATCACCTCTATACCGCAGGCTGAACAGAAGGTGTTGGTTTATGCGTTTGATTGTCTTTATCCTTCCATATATCAATCAAGACAGAACAGAAGAATATACTTGAATATGTACCTATTGCAATACCTAAAATCATCGCAAGTACGAAGTCTTTTGTTGTAACTCCGCCAAAGAAATACAACGCAAACAATGTTATCAATGTAGTCAATGACGTATTAATACTTCTTGTAAGAGTTTGATTAATACTGTAATTGATGATTTCGCTAAAAGACATCTTCTTTGCATAATATCTTAAATTTTCTCTGATTCTGTCAAATACAACGATTGTATCGTGAACAGAGAAACCTATAACCGTCAAAATAGCAGTTACAAAAAGTGCATCAATTTCAACACCGTAAAATATCCCCATCAGAGCAAATACACCACATACAAACACCACGTCATGAACCAATCCTAATATAGCCGCAAGAGCATAATCAAATTGGAAACGAATTGTCAGATAACAAATAATACCCAACAACGCAAGAGTAAGTGCTATTAATGAATTTTTAAATAATTCTTTACCCACAGTAGGTCCGACTGATGAAACTTGAACAAGTTCAGCGTTCGGATAATTTTTTTGAATTGTCTGTGTTATTTTTTGTTGTGTATCAGATTTACTGTCAATAAATTTGGTTCTGATAGAAATCATTGATTTTAAATCAGTATTATCTTTTGCCACATTAACATTTATTATTTGAATCAGCGGATTTTCTATTCCCGCATTCTCAAGATTATTTCTTAATTCTGCAATTTTATCATTGGTTATATCTTTTTTTACCCCATACTGGAGAGTTGTTCCGCCCGTATAATCAATACCGACTCTAAGAGGTGTATGCGTTGGTGTTACAACTGTTGAGTATAACATTCCTACAATACCCGGCAAGAGCAACAATGCCGATAATGCCAAACACCAGAATCTAAATTTAACTATATCCAGTTTCATAATTTATATAACCTTTCTTAATCTATAATACCAAATTTTGCATTTTCTTTTTTTGTTTCGGTAACTTGATACCCTTGTCCGATTTCATCAGTTCTCAGACCAAACAAAGCAGGATTTGTAAGGGATTTTGTTCCAAAAATCAAGAGCATAAAGTTTTTGGTTACCGTAATAGCCGAGAACATAGAAACAACAACCCCAAGTGCAAGAGTTAACGCAAACCCCTTTACTATACTTGTACCAAGACAATAAAGAATCACACAGGTAATAATTGTTGTCATGTTTGAATCAAAAATACTTGTAAACGCTCTGTCAAAACCTGTATTAATTGCCGTAAACAAGGTTCTGCCTGCCCTTAATTCTTCTTTTGTACGTTCAAAAATCAGTATATTAGCATCAACTGCCATACCTATACTGAGGATAAAGCCGGCAATACCCGCAAGTGTCATTGTAACAGGAATGGTTTTGAATATTGCAAACAAAATCAACCCGTAAATACAAAGAGCAAGGTCTGCAATAATTCCGGGAACTCTGTAATAAACTATCATGAACAACATTACAAGTCCTAACCCGATAATACCTGCAATTCTTGATTTTGCAATACTATCTGCACCAAGTGTAGGTCCGACCGTATTTTCTTCTATAATTTTTGCAGGAACAGGTAATGCACCTGCGTTCAACAAATCAACCATTTTCTTTGCTTCTTCATATTGGAACCCGTTGTCACCGCCGGAAATCTGTGCACGACCTTCCATAATAGGCTCTCGAATTACTGGAGCGGATTGTAGCTCTCCATTGAAGAATATTGCCATTGGTTTTCCGACAAGTTCTCTTGTAAGTTTAGCAAATTTTCTTGTGCCTGTGGCATTGAATTCCAAGTCCACAACCCATTGTCCGTTTGAAGCATTTGTACTTAAATTAGCTTTTGATAAGTCTTTACCCGTCAAGCCGGTTGAAACCCATTCCGTAGTATATTCAGCATCACCCTTCGGAGCTTTGAACTCCAATTCCGCAGTATCACCAATGAAGGCTTTTGCCTGCTCCAAATCGGATACATCAGGAATTTCTACAACAAGTCTGTTTTCGCCTGAACGTTGAACAACCGTTTCTGCAACCCCGAGTTTGTTTACTCTGTTTTCTATTGCAAACATCAAACTATCCATCATATCCGGAGTGATTTTTGCAATTGAATTTGTGGTTTGGGCTTCAAGCACCAATCTTGAACCGCCAACCAAATCAAGACCCAGTTTCGTAGGCTTTGTCAATATTAGAACAAGTGAAATCAACACCAGAACTACAATACCCCAAAACATTATTATTCTATTTTTCATTTACTTGTTGTACTCCCTTTTATTATTTACAATTCTATTTTAACAGAAACAATAATATTACAATAATACAGTCAGGTTAGCCTTTGTTGTTTTTATTGTTTCAAATAAATCCGTTTTTTCTGAATCCGTAAGCGTAACAAGAGGTTTTCTTACATACTCATTAATTAACCCTTCATTTGCCAAAACAGCCTTGACAGGTGTCGGATTTGGCGCCATAAAGAGTTTTCTGAATGACGGATACAAAATATTATGGATACCTCTTGCAGTCTCAACATGCCCGTTTTTAAATTCTGTAATCATTTTCTTTATTTCTTCACCAAAGATATGAGAAGCCACCGAAACTACACCATGCGCACCCAAAGACATCATAGGGAGAGTTAAGCTATCGTCACCCGAAAGAATTGCAAACTCTTCGGGACAATTGATTTTTAACTCGGTTATTGTATCCATATCCGCATAACTTTGTTTTAGAGCCGCAATATTGGAATATTTTTCTGCAAGATATTTTACCGTATCAACAGACATATTAACACCTGTTCTTGACGGTATATTGTACATTATTACAGGGATGTTTATTGCTTCTGCAATAGCAGAAAAATGTTCAATCATACCTTTTTGCGACGGTTTGTTATAATAAGGAACTACACACAAAACCGCATCCGCACCTTCTTGTTCGGCAAGAATTGACATCTCAACCGCAGTTGTTGTACTGTTTGAACCCGTTCCCATGATAAGCTTTGCATTATTTTTTATTCCTTTTTGGGCGTGGTGAAGAATTTTGATTTCTTCTTCGTGCGTCAATGTCGGAGTTTCGCCAGTTGTTCCCGTAACAACAATGGAACCAGAGCCGTGTGTTGTTAAATATGATGTCAGTTCTTCGACTTTTGAATATTCTACTTCGCCTGTTTGACTCATAGGCGTTACCATTGCAGTAATAACTTCCCCGCAGTTAAACCTCATATAATACCTCTTTTCTTTCTATGTATGTTAATTATAAAACAAATACATTAAACGGGTTGTAAATAAATATTAAAAGTAAAAACTAATAAATCAGAATATTTTTGAAAAATTTTTCAACAAGAAAAGTAAGTTATTAGTAAATTATACTTAGTTTAGTGAAAAATACTTTCTTGATTGTCTGAGAATAATTTTAAATTTTCCGTTACACAAAAGAGTATTTTAGGAAATTTTAAAAGTTTATGGTATATTTAAAAATATACTTTTATTTAGAGGAGATTATAAATATGGAGAAATTAGCGGATATAGGTGTATTCGGAGGTTCCGGATTTTACAGCTTTTTAGAAGATATTGAAGAAATAAAAGTTGAGACACCTTACGGCATGCCGAGTGACAGTTTATTTATAGGAAAAATTGGCACACATAAAGTTGCGTTTATGCCTCGTCATGGAAGAAGCCATACTATTCCGCCACATCTTTTAAACTATCGTGCCAATGTTTGGGCAATGAAGCATGTCGGATGCGAAAGAGTTATTTCTCCATGTGCTGCAGGAAGTCTGCAAAAACATGTTGAACCGGGAAGTTTTGTAATATGCGATCAATTTGTTGATTGGACAAAAGGAAGAAATTCAACATTCTTCGACGGTCCTATCGTTACTCATCCGTCACCTGCAGATTTATACTGTCCTGAACTAAGAAGCCTTGCTATTAAAACAGGCAGAGAGCTGGGTATAAAAATTCATGAAACAGGTACTGTGGTTGTTATAAACGGCCCGAGATTCTCAACAAAAGCGGAATCTAAGTTCTTTACAAATCAAGGATGGGAAGTTATTAATATGACAGCGTTCCCTGAAGCATATCTTGTGAAAGAATTGGATATGTGTCCGTTAAATATTTCATTAATCACAGATTATGATGCAGGTTTGGTGGGTGATGTTCCTCCGGTTTCACATCAAGCGGTTATTGAAGTATTTAACAACAATGTCGCTAACTTGAAAAAACTTCTGTTTACTATGATAGAAAATATTCCGACAGAAAGAAATAATTGTGACTGCGCAAATACAAAAGCAAAGTCAAGAGCGTAGATTGAGGAAGGGTAGGAGAAAATGGTTAGATTTCCAATGTTACTAAAAGCTGTCAACGGCTTATTTAATATGTTCTACATACTGATAATATTGAGAATCTTTATGTCTTGGATTCCAAATATTGATTGGGAACAACAACCGATTAAATTCATACGGGAAATTACGGATACTTATCTTGAAATATTCAGACGAATTATTCCACCTCTTGGCGGATTGGATTTTTCGCCAATTATTGCAATTATCGTTCTACAAATAATACAAGGTTTTATTACAAGTATAATCGGGAATTTATAACTGGTCTGTTTAGAGGATTAGAAATCTAATCTACATATGGTATTCTATAAAATAGCTGGGGGAGAAATGTACGCATATAAAGAGAGAACCGAATATAATTATACGGAACAGCATAGGCGCATGCCGAATATTCATGCCGTTCAAGGTAATGTATACAGACCGCAAGTAAGAGTCCGCAGAAAAACATCAAAAAAACGTTCTCTTATTTCATCTCTTATAGTTCTTACTTCAATTATTTTATTCGCATCAATTATATTTCCGTTTAGCATGAAAAATATGCGTAACTTATTCTGGCTTGATAGAGTTGCGCCATTTACAAACAGAGGAGTGGTGTCACCTGTAATTAACAGTTCTGTCTATCATTCAGGTATAGATTTACAGTCAATATTATTTCCAACATCGGATTATATGACTAACGACATGTTCCTAAATCAACGACTTCTTGCTCCGACAATATTCAATAAGAAGTATGCTTCGGACATGTATTTATCTGAAAGAATGACAGATTTAGAAAACCAATTAAAAGGCTTAAATAAAGCCTTTCCAACGATAAAACCGGCAATTTATGTTTGGTCGTTTGAAACAGGGAAATATGCAGCAATAAACGAG
>CAMDZX010000070.1 GCA_945910925.1 uncultured bacterium
TTCGTTTCTTCATTTGTTAGCATTTCTTGCGATACCGATTGCACCTTCAGCAGCTGCAACAGACTCGTGACCTGCCAAGAAGCAGAAACATTTTGTTTCTTCTCTTAACAACATAGCAGCAAGATTACCGTGACCGATACCAACTTTTCTGCTATCGCCAACAGAACCCGGAACTGCAAATGCCTGTAATCCTAAACCGATTGCTTCAGCAGCTTCTGCAGCAGTTGTAATACCTTTTTTGATTGCAATAGCACAACCAAGAGTGTACGCCCAAGAAGCATTATCAAATGCGATAGGCTGAATACCTTTAACAATGGCATCTACATCAATACCTTTTGATAAACATAATTCGCGAGCTTCTTCCAAAGATTTTAAACCGTATTCAGGTAAAACTTTAGCGAGAGTAGCTTCACGTCTATCTTGTCCTTCAAATTTTACTGTCATAATTTATTTCCCTTATTTTATTACTTTTACTTAGTGTCTTTTATTAGGAGTCTTGCTCATTATATTCGCCACAATGTTAATGCGGAAACGAGCAATAAACTTCTATTCTTCTCTCGGATCAATATACTTCACTGCATCTGCAAATCTGCCATAAGTGCCGATATTCTTTTCGTAAGCTTCTTTAGCATCAACGCCTTTTTTGATAGCATCCATAACTTTACCAAGATTTACGAATTGATATCCGATAACTTCATTATTCTTATCAAGACCAAGTTTTAGAATATATCCTTCAGTAAGATTTAAGTATCTTACACCCTTTTGTTTTGTAGAGTGAATTGTACCGCACATAGAGCAAAGACCTTTACCTAAGTCTTCAAGCCCTGCGCCAACAGGAAGTCCGTTTTCTGAGAATGCGGATTGAGTTCTTCCGTAAACGATTTGTAAGAACAATTCTCTCATTGCAACGTTAATAGCGTCACAAACAAGGTCTGTATTTAAAGCTTCAAGAATTGTTTTTCCCGGTAGAATTTCACCAGCCATAGCTGCAGAGTGAGTCATACCCGAACATCCGATAGTTTCAACAAGAGCTTCTTGAATAACACCGTTTTTTACGTTTAATGTTAATTTACAAGTACCTTGTTGCGGAGCACAACATCCACAACCGTGTGTTAAACCGGAAATGTCTGTTATTTCTTTACATTTTGTCCATTGTCCTTCTTGAGGAATTGGAGCAGGTGTACCTTTTACGCCACGCGCAACACAGCATTTTTCTTCAATTTCCTTCGTTACTTGAATATGATCCATTTGACCTCCTTTATTGTCATATACATACAATAGAACTATTCATCAATTAAATTCCTCGTGATTAAACAGATTAATTAAATAACCCTCACAATACAAGTTTATACTAAACATGCTTTTTTTGTAATAATTTTCCGGCATGCCTGTAATATTATCAAAAATATTCTAAGTATTAAGAAAAACATCTGCATAAATATCCTACAATGCAGATAAAAACCGTGTTTTTAGGATTTGGAATATAAAATTTTCTTTAATGTCTTCTCATTAAATCTGATAATTTGATATCTTTTTTGTCTGCTTTTTTCTCTTTTTTAGGCTGCTCAACAATCGGCTCACTCTTGAATTGCGAAAGTCCTACACTTAGAGGTGCAGCCTCTTTTATCATAAAAATATCTTTAAGAAATACTATAAATTCGTTCATTATTTTCTCCTATTTATTAATATAGGTCATTAATTCCCTACTTTATCCTCCATTAAACCCATTTTTAGATAAAATTTCATTATCGGTTATGGTATACTCTAGGAATAATTATGTCGGAGGGATAATTTGAATAAGGGATACGAAGAAAATCTTGATAAAAATTTTACGAGAGCATTGGAATTGTGTTCTAATAAATTCTCTCACGAGGAGTTATTATGCTTTCTGAAATCAGGCAATATCCCGGAAAGACAATTTGCGGCACTTGAGCTTGATGAAGTTAAAACACAAGAAGAAGCCGAAATACTAGTTTCAAATTTAACGGGAGTTGACGGGAAAATTCGTGAGGTTACGGCATTTAAACTCCAAGAGTTTGTTCCTCTGAATCCAAAACTGTATTTATCATTTCCTAAAATTTTTGCAAATGCAACGATAGATATTAATGCAAATATTTGCAGAATGATTATTGACCTTCTAGACAATTTAAAATTTGATGAGCAATTTGCTCAGGAATATACGAATTACATTATTGCTTTTATACAAGATGCTCTAAAAGAACTGGATAGTTTTAATTTTAGGGATAAAAAATACACAATAAATAAACAATTATTTAAAATATACTGGTGTCTTGAAGGTATAAACGTATTTTTCTCTCAGCTTGATGAAGTAAAACTTGCACCTCTTTTAACAAAATGTTCAAAAATTTCGGAATACACAATACGAGAGAAAGTTGCTCTTGTATTAAACAATGATATACAAACAACTGAACTTAAACAGTTGAAAAACAGTTTAAAAAACGACGAAAATTATTATGTTAAACAATTGGTTTAAAAAGTTTCCTTGATAGATTCAATAACAACTTTTGCAGCCTCTCTAACCTTAACAGGATTAAACTCTATTTCTGTAATATCTTCATCTTCCCGGTTCGCTTTATCCTGACTTCCAATCAAAAATTTCATAAAAGATTCACTAAACATAAAACAACCCTTATATATTACATATAGTATAAAAACTTTTTTTATAAAAATTTGCTATTTTTTGATATAATATTTACAATGGTTAATATCACGAGAGGGTTGCCTGATGAGAATAGTTAATTTAGATTTAGATGAAGATTTTTTGAAACGTTTTTTTGATTTAACCGGAGATAAAGTACCGGAAACAATAACAATTGTTTCTTTGAAAAAACAAGTTTTAAACATTAGAGAAAGATTCAGAACTATTCTTGCAGATTCCAGCGGTGGAAGTTCTCAAGATAATGAAGAACAAGAAGAACAACCACTCTCAATGTCACGCGGGAACAATGTATTATTGGTTGACAATCTGGGTGTAGTAACTTATCAGGTTCAAATGATAATGTCAAAACTCGGGTTTCAAATAACTACAACAAAAGATGTTTACGGGGCCTTATCTTTGTTTGAAGATAAAGACTTTGACTTTGTAATAATGGATTTACTCATTCCAACCGAAAGAGAAGGTTTTATTCTATTAGGAGAATTGCAGCGTATTGCAAAACGAAAAGGAACCAAACTTGTAATAGGTGTAATGTCAGTTGCCGGCAAAAAAGAGCTTAAAAATGAGGCTCTTGAGAAAGGTGCAGATTTCTATCTTGAAAAATCACATAACTGGCAGCAAAAATTAACAGAGATTGTAAAAGACTACATTACAGAATAAGGGAATAAATGAAAAGTAAAGGTTTATTTGATGTTATATCTCCGATAATGATTGGTCCATCCAGCTCTCACACTGCAGGAGCAATAAGATTAGGATTAATGGCTCAAAATATATATAATGCGCCTGTCAAAGAGGTTGAATTTACTCTATATAATTCATTTGCACAAACAGGAAAAGGACACGGAACAGATAAAGGTCTTTTGGCAGGGGTGATGGGCTACCATGTTGATGACATAAGAACAAAAAACATATTCTCAATTACTGATATAAAATACAAATATTACTTTAAAGAAGATTTAAGCAGACATCCTAATTCTGTCGATATAAATCTCAACAATGAAATGACAATTTCAGGGAATTCAATCGGTGCCGGAGAAATTCGTATAACATCAATTAACGGATTTTCTGTTAACCTTGCAGGACAATATCACACGATACTTTTGATGTACAAAGATAAACCCGGAATGATATCTAAGGTTAGCAAATTTATTCAGGACAGAAACATAAATATTGCATCATTACATTGTGACAGAAATGAAAAAGGTGGTACGGCATCAATGTATTTTGCTCTTGATGTAAATCCGCAAGATGAAATTATTGATGATATAAAAAATTTAAATGATGTTTATTTCGTAACAAAAATCAGGAAATTAGATTAATGAAAATAATGACTTTTGAAGAACTAATCAGGGAATGTTCTTCTAAAAACAAAAAAATATATGAACTTATTCAGGAGTATGAAGCACAAGAATCTGATACTTCAATAGAAAAAATCAGAGCCGAAGTGAAACATCATATCGAGGCTATGCAATCTTCCATAAAGACTGGTATGACATCATCAGAAAAAGCAATAAGCAATTGGTGCGGCGATGATTGTGAAAAACTCCAAGTCGGATATTCCAAGAGAAATGCATTGTTTGGAAAACTGTTTGAAAAAATAATAACATATTCTCTGGCAACCATAGAAGAAAATCTTAGAATGGGAAAAATTGTTGCCTGTCCGACTGCTGGCTCTTGCGGAATTGTACCTTCTGTTTTAATTGCAGTTTCGGAAGATTATAATATATCTGAAGATGAACAAATTAATGCCCTAATTACTGCGGGTGGTATAGGTGCGATAATCTCAAACAAAGTTCAACTTGCGGGTGCCGTTGCAGGATGTCAGGCAGAGTGCGGAGTTGCAGCTGCAATGTGCGCAGGAGCACTAACACAAATGTTGGGCGGAGATATCTCTCAAATACTTAATGCCGTCGCTCTTGCGATGAAAAATCTTTTAGGTTTAACCTGTGACCCTGTGTGCGGATTGGTGGAAGTACCTTGTATAAAACGTAATCCTATACTTGCAAT
Organism: uncultured bacterium; assembly: GCA_945910925.1. Classification (GTDB taxonomy): domain Bacteria; phylum Cyanobacteriota; class Vampirovibrionia; order Gastranaerophilales; family Gastranaerophilaceae; genus UMGS1585. Next base: position 4,685 of record CAMDZX010000070.1, read on the forward strand.
TCATGCAGTTACATCATCGGAATTGGCTCTTGCAGGAATTGAAAGCAAGATTCCGCTTGATGAAGTTATAGATGCAGTAAGGCAAACAGGACAATTAATGTCACCTATGTTAAAGGAATCCTCACAAGCGGGACTTGCAACAACAAAAACAGCTTTAGAATTGAAAGAGAAAATATTCGGATAATGAAAATTTTAGGAATTTTACCTGTAAGTATCGGCGGACGACTCACTACTTCAAGTATTTTAGACGGGTTCAAACTTCTCGAGCATGAAGTTATTGTTTATGATGAGTTAAAGGATACATTTGCGCTCAATAACAGTTATGATTTAATTGTAGGATATGATTTTTCCCCTATAAAAATAAAAAAGGATTTCGGGTTAACGATGAAATGTATTTGTTATTTTTCGGATGAAATCAGGAATAGGACGTCAGGTCCCGATTGGGAAGAATTGCTCCCCGAATTGTACAGGGCGGATAACTATATTTTTTATTGGGACAGAGAGCTTACTAAACAAGAAAAATTTAACAATCTCTTTTACCTTCCGCATTTCGTAAATACAAACATATACAAAGATTTGAACATTGCCCCTGAATGTGATGTTATGTTTGCGGGAAGGTTGGATACGGATTACAGATTAAATATGATTACTGATATTGTTGAAAACTTAAATATAAACTTTCGGTGGTATGCAATAGAAAGACATTACAAAGATGCTCTTTTGCGAGCGAAAGAACCGAAAACAATAAAAAAAATATATTGCGGTTTTATTGATAATGAAACAGATATGGCTGATGCAATTAATAAAACAAAAATTGTTATTAATATGAATTCACAGGGGATATCATCTCTTAATTATCGAACAATGCAAACTCTTGCCTGCGGGAAATTATTGATTAGTGACAATAGAAAAGAACTTGATTTGTTTAATAATATAATCCCGACTTACAATGACTGTGTGTCATTAAAACAACAGATAAAATATTATTTATCAAACGTAACCAAAAGAAATAATATTGCAAAAAAATGCCAACAAATAGTTTTGGATAAGCATAATTCCACAATCGGTTGTCAATTTATGTTGGATAAACTGTAAAATTATAGGACTTATCACATAAAAATGACAAATCCTATAGTTCTAAAATGTTAAGTATATACAAATATTCTAATCGTGTTTTTTGAAAACAATTTCGTCGTTATCAACATCAACAAGTACAATATCGCCTTCTGTATATTTTTTAGACAAAATTTCTTTAGAAAGCGGATTTTCTACAAGTTGTCTTATAACACGTTTAAGAGGTCTTGCGCCGTAAATAGGATTAAACCCTCTTGTTGCAAGCAAATCCTTTGCATCATCCGATATTTCAATAGAAATATTTTGTTCTTTCAGCAACCCTCTCAAATAATCCATTTGAATATCAACAATTTGAGATAATTGCGGTAATGTAAGAGCTTTGAAGAAAATTGTTTCATCAATTCTGTTTAAAAATTCAGGTTTGAATCTTTCTCTCAAAACAGACATAACTTTTTCTTTTGTTTCTTCAAAATTACTTCCTTCAAGAGTTGCATTGAGAGCATCTTCAAGAATAATATCGCTTCCGATATTACTTGTCATAATGATAACGGTATTTTTAAAATCGACGGTTCGTCCCTTAGAATCGGTTAAACGACCATCATCAAAAATTTGAAGCATAATATTGAATACATCAGGATGTGCTTTTTCAATTTCATCAAAAAGTACAACCGAATAAGGTTTACGTCTTACGGCTTCCGTAAGTTGTCCGCCTTCTTCATAACCGACATATCCCGGAGGCGCACCAACTAATCTTGCGACGTTGTGTTTCTCCATGTACTCACTCATATCTATACGAATAAGAGCATCTTCATCATTAAACATAAACTCTGCAAGAGATTTGGCAAGTTCTGTTTTTCCGACCCCTGTCGGCCCCAAGAAAAGGAATGTACCAATCGGACGTTTCGGGTCTTTTAATCCTGAACGAGCGCGTCTTATTGAATCTGAAACAGTTTCTACCGCTTCATCCTGACCTATCAAGCGTTTATGCAAAACATCCTCCATTCTGAGAAGTTTTTCCATTTCGCTTTCAACCAGTTTATTGACAGGTATTCCCGTCCATTTACTAACGACTTCCGCAATATCGTCATCGTCAACTTCTTCTTTTAAAAGACAATTATCTTTTTTAGGACAAGATTCTTTGTGTTGTATAGCATCCAGTTCTTTTTCAAGTTGAAGAAGTTTACCATATTTGAGTTCTGCTGCGGTTTGCAAGTCAGTATTCCGTTCAGCCTCTGCAATTTGAGTTTTAACCTGATTGATTTCGTCTTTTATTGAGGCTTCACCCGTAATAGATGCTTTTTCCAATTCCCATTGAGCTTTTAAAGTATCAACCTTAGAAGACAACTCATCTATTTCCTTTGTCAGCTTTTCAATTTTTTGTTGTGATTCTTCGCTTGTTTCTTTTTTTAGAGCTTCACGTTCAATCTCTAATTGCATTTTTTGACGCATCATCATATCAATTTCTTCTGGCATGGAATCAATTTCAATTCTCAAAGATGATGCAGCTTCATCAATAAGGTCTATTGCTTTATCAGGCAAAAATCTATCCGTAATATATCTGTCAGACAGTTTTGCAGCCTGTACAAGCGCACTGTCTAAAATTCTCACACCATGATGAACTTCATATTTTTCTTTTAAGCCTCTTAAAATACTGATTGTATCTTCTACCGAAGGCTCGTCGAGAAGTATCGGTTGGAATCTGCGTTCGAATGCAGGGTCTTTTTCAATATACTTACGATACTCGTTTATTGTAGTTGCGCCGATAGTTCTCAGTACCCCTCTTGCAAGCATAGGCTTCAAGAGGTTGCCTGCATCCATAGCACCATCTGTAGCGCCGGCACCGATTATAGTATGGATTTCATCTATAAACAGTACAATTTCACCGTTTGAGTCTTCAACCTGTTTTAAAACTGCCTTCAAACGTTCTTCAAATTCTCCTCTGAATTTTGCACCTGCAACAAGTGCGCCTAAATCAAGAGCGCATAGTTTTACCTTTTTTAAACTTTCAGGCACATCCCCACGAATAATACGTTGAGCCAAGCCTTCCGCAACTGCAGTTTTACCGACTCCGGGTTCACCTATCAAAACAGGGTTATTTTTTGTACGCCTGTTCAAAACCTGTATAATCCGTCTGATTTCTTCATCCCTACCGATTACAGGGTCAAGTTTTCCTTTTTTTGCAAGCTCTGTCAAATCTGTTGAATACTTTTCAAGAGCTTTCATATTTTCATCCGCATTTTTATTATCCACGGTCTTTTTACCTCTTATCTTTTTCATAACACTTAAAACATTGTTTGAATTTACTCTATGGCGAGCAAGTAACTGTTGAATTTCTGAACCCTCCAACTTTGTCATAGCAAGTAAAATTTGTTCAATTCCAATATATTCGTCTTTAAATTCTTTTGCTTGCTCTTGCGCAATATTTAATAATTTTTCGCTATCAGGCGACAAAAATATTTGCTGCGTATTTGATATCTCCGATATTGTCGGGAATGATTTTACTCTTGAAACGATATCGTTAATGAACTGTTGATTCAAAAGTTTTAATTCCGTCAAATAATCTCTTATAATTCCTTTGTCCTCAATCATTGCAAGCATAATATGCTCAGGCTGAATCTGAGTATTCTTATACTCGTTCATTTTTACACTTGAGGCATACAAAATTTCTTGAGAATAATTTGTAAATTTTTCAAAATCTATCATATTTTACGCTCCACTTACACTATATATATTAAATTATTTTTTGTAAATATTAACAAAAATTAATGATTAATTAATAATTAGCAAATTATAATATTTAGCGTTATTAACATAATAGGAATTCAATGATATTGCAAAAATAATTTCTTATGCTATTATAGCTAAGAAAGTGATAAGGAATATTTATGAATAGATTTTACCTAACAACTGAACATCATCAAACACATATAATCCCGAAGGGGTTATAAGATTTTGATGTAATTCAGTTTCTTATAAAATAATCCCTTCGGGAAAATGTCAGAAGTAGGTTATTTTATATAGGAGATTAGAATAAATGTCACTTTTAATAAACACAATATCTGCAGTAGGCAATAATAGCAGCGTATATCCGCTCTTGGTAAGAGATTGCGGGATAGAAGTTCCTACAAAAATTGTACAGAACTATAACCAAACCGCCAAAGATTCAAAAAGAATGGCTATGCACTGTGCCAGAGAAAAGACTCTTGACGAATATACAACAACTGCGGTATGGATGGGTG
>CAMDZX010000071.1 GCA_945910925.1 uncultured bacterium
TATTCAAGCTTCTTTGGACGTACAGGCTTTTTATCTACAAAAACTTTGTCCTTCTCAGACACCTGAAAACCAAGCTCTTTAATAATTTTACCGTTTACTATAACATGCCCGCTCTCTATCAGTTCATCTGCTTTTCGTCTTGAACAGAGCCCTGAAGATGCAATAAATTTATTTAAACGCTGCATAACAATTCCTCGTTTAGAGATTTGTCAAACGCTATTTTTAGAATTTCCGGAAGTCTTCTATATAATTTGCCCGAGTTATTTATTGCAACGATGTCAACAAATGCCTGTATATACAAAGCACCGGTTTCTTGATTTACTATATTTTGCTCAAATGTTATTGAAAGCGGTGTTATTTTTGAAACTTTTGTCTTTACAGTAATTTTGTCATTAAGTTTTGCAGATGCTTTATAACGTACATTTAGGTTTGTAACAGGAAGTACAATATCCTTCTCTTTCAAGTCAATAAGGTTTAAACCTAAATTTTCACAGTAGTATACACGTCCCATCTCAAGCCACCTGAGATATGAACCATGCCAGACTACCCCATAAGCATCCGTATCAGAATAAAAAACCTGTTGTGTAAATTCATGTTCCATAAGCAGATGTTAGCATAAATTTAACAGTTATTCAATGTTAAGGTTCATAAATTCTATATCATCAAAATCAACATACGCAGTTTGTTGAAGATTTATACCTGCCGCAATTTTTATTTCGTTATTTTGGTTAGGACGAATAAGATATGGCGGAATATTTATTCTCTGATTGTCACCGTTTATCTTTATTTCTGCAATTTTTTGTCCGTTAAAGTAAACTTTCGGAGGTGAAGCATATGATGTTATAATACTGTTTTGCCCCATCCCTCTCGCAAGAGCAGTATCTATCCCGATAATTGACCCTATTACCAAATACTTTTGGGAGTTTCCGCCGGCAGGCAGAAAAAAAGTTTTTCTATAAACGGGACCTACGGCTCTACTTCTGAACTCACCTGCATTTGCAGATGCCATAGAGTAATTGTTATCTCCTATGTGGTATATTTCTGTATCAACGGTAATATCAAATCTGTTGGATTTTTCTATACCAATGCTCAACGATTTATTCATATTCTTTTCGTTGATTGTAAGTGAAAAAGGTTTGTATTTATCCTTTTGTACCGACAAAATGCTGTTTGGCGGGGTATATGAGGGCATCGCAAATTTACCGTTATTATCAGAATACGTTGTATACCCTGTTTGCGGGATTCTGATTTTTGCACCTTGTATCGGAGTTTGTGTTGTTTTATCAATTACCCTGTTATATTTTATGCTTGAATTCTCACTTACACCGCCTTGCATTATTGCGGCATTTGAATTTAGTGTACACAAAAATATTGAAAGTGTTAGAACAAACAGTTTTTTCATCATACTGAATTATCTCCGTTTTTTTAGTTTAAAAACACACCTTATGTAATATTTCTTTAATGATAATTTTCAAAAAGTAAAATAATATTTGAAATTTAATTATTTATTTGGTATTGTATTGTTTGAGGATGTGCAGTGGAGCATGTTCTTTTGAACATTTGATAAATTAAACATGCCGATGTGATGCCAAAGCGGAACGGACGTGGAGCGTATGTGAAACATTCAGACCAATTTCATCACAGAAGCGATTGAACATTTGATAAATTAAACATGCCGATGTGATGCTAAAGCGGAACGGACGTGAAGCGTATGTGAAACATTCAGACCAATTTCATCACAGAAGCGATTGAACATTTGATAAATTAAACATGCCGATGTGATGAAATTGGTAGACGTGCTAGACTCAAAATCTGGTGTGGGCAACCACGTGCCGGTTCGACTCCGGCCATCGGCATTTTAATATATTAAATATGTTTAGAGCTACGGAGTCGAACCGGTTCCCGGTTCTTACCTCTCACAAAACGATACTTAATCGTTTTGTTCGGCAGAGTGGCCATCGGCATTTTAATATACGAATAATAAATCTACACAGTTGGAGGTTATGGTTATGAAATTTGTATGTACAGTATGTGGTTATACAGCAGAAGGTTCTGCACCGGAAGTTTGTCCGGTTTGTAAAGCAGGTAAAGATAAATTTACTCAAGTTGATGAATCTAAGAAGAATTATGCAACAGAACATGTTGTAGGCGTTGCGAAAGGTGTAGATGCAGAAATTCTTCAAGGTTTGAACGACCATTTTACAGGAGAATGTACAGAAGTAGGTATGTATCTTGCAATGTCAAGACAAGCTGAAAGAGAAGGTTACCCTGAAGTTGCAGAAGCATACAAGAGATATGCGTTTGAAGAAGCTGAACACGCAGCAAAATTTGCAGAATTATTAGGTGATGTATTATCAACATCAACAAAGAAAAACTTAGAAATGAGAGCCGAAGCAGAATTTGGTGCTTGTGCAGGTAAAATGGCTATTGCAAAGAGAGCTAAAGAATTAGGACTTGATGCAATTCATGACACAGTTCACGAAATGGCTAAAGATGAAGCTCGTCACGGTCAAGGTTTTGACGGCTTATTAAAAAGATATTTCTCATAATTTGTGTGAGATTAGATAAAAAACAGGGCGGAGTATCCGTCCTGTTTTTTTATGATTAATTTCAGTGTATAATTGGTTTATGAAAAATATTGCATTAATTTTAGCATCAGGCAGCGGTTCCCGTTGTGACTTAGATTATCCAAAACAATTCGTTGAAATTGACGGTAAGACTATTTTGGAGCTTTCTATTGATGTATTTGAACATAATTCATTAGTTGATGAGATTATTATTGTTACAAATCTTGATTATTTATCAAAGGTTAGTACAATGACAGAAAAGTATTCAAAAGTATCAAAAGTAGTTGCAGGTGGTAAAACACGGAGAGAAAGTTCGTATAACGGAGTATTTTCGATTTATGAAGATGAGGCAAATGTTCTTATCCATGATGCTGCAAGACCGCTTGTGACGGATAAAATTATCACGGATTGCATATTTGCTTTGAATGAATATAAGGCGGTATGTACGGCAATAAATTCAACAGATACTATATTTCTGGTTGATGGTGAAGAAAATATTACGGATATTCCAAAACGTACATATTGTCGCAGGGCGCAGACTCCACAATGCTTTAAATTATCTTTAATAAAAGAAGCGCATAATTGTGCAAAAGGAGATATTAATTGTTCTGTCACGGATGACTGCGGGTTAATCCTGGAATATACCGTTGAAAAAATTCATATTATTGAAGGTGATGAGGACAATATAAAAGTCACTTACAAAGATGATATTGATTTTATAAGAACAAGATTAAGAAAATAATCTATCTTAGACTTCAGCTTTTTCGTCAGCTTCTTTTGCTCTGTTTTTGTTGGTATTTTTATCAATAGCATTTCCAATAACACCTCCAACAATAGCACCTAAAACAGATATACTAACAGCCGTAAACATTATACCCTTCTTAATAACTTTTCGACGTTCAGCAACATCTCCAAATGTACTTAAACCTCTCCCGTTTGTTATGTAATTAAGAGATTCTATAAACATTTTTTTGCCACTACATGTTTTTAGTTTTTTTGCAGACATATGCGAAACTAAGGCTCCTGATAACAGACCTACCCCAGCTCCAATATTTCTTGACCTATTCGTTTGCTGATATTCATGACCTCGAGGTGTTTTCTTTGTTTTACCTTGAAAAGAAACATTGCTCATTGAATTGATACTTATCATATTCACTATCCTACCATTTATATATCTTGATGTCTAAATAATACTCGGAAAAAATATTTTTTGTTAATTTGTAAAGTTATATTTACATTTATATTTAAAATATACATTAATACATAAAAAAGGCTTAACCAAAGTTAAGCCTGAATTCTGTGTGTAGGTTATTATTGTGTGAAGGTTAATTAAATCAATCCGAGTTTAAGCCTGTTAAGCTGAGCTGTTATATCATTTGCCATTTGGAACGGTTGTTGACCTTGTATAGCACCTGCTTGTCCTCCGGCAAATGCTTGCGTTTGTTGCGACTCTTCAGCTTTTCCGACTTGCTGTGTTGCGTTTAAATCTTGAACATTTTGTGGACCTTGAACTTTTATTTGATTTTGAACATTTTGAAGTTCTTTAAATTGTTCAATGATTTGTTGTGCTTGAGTTTCTGTTTTTATATTTTGAGAATTAATTCCAAGTGCTTGAAGCTCTTGTCTGGTTTCAGGTTTAATTGCATTTACCTGATTGTATTGTTGATATTGATTTGATGCTCCATTGATTGCGTTAATTGATACCATATCCGATCCCCTATTTACCATTTATTGACAAATAATATGACGACATTCTTTTTAAAATCTTTAGTTTTTTTATCAAAAGTTTTACAAAAGTTTACAATTATAGCAAAAAAAAATATCTTTGCTTATTGTATTGTGTATCAATGGAGGTTATCATGTTTAAGATAAATATGTTAAAAAAAGCACAAAGACCCATAAAAACTATCGAACAAGAAATGCAGGAAACCAGAGCAAGATATCAGCATTATTTGAATACCACTACTAATAATTACATGGCAAAAAGAGGAGATGTAACAATAAAAGACCCTCATACAATGCCTGAAGGAGCATACAAAGAGTTACGTGATTCAATCGATGTTATCAGTCTATCCGCAAAGGCGGCAAATAAAGAAGTAACATTTGAAGACGCAAGTGTATTAACAAGTGGAACAAATTCTGCCGGCTCGTTTGGAGAGTATTTGTCAGGTAAAATTTTAATTACGGTTAGAGATTTAAAAAATAAATTATCTCCAAATCCTAAAATGACAATAATAGATAAATCCTGTAATCCGGAAATTCCTTTCATGAAAAAAGTTTCAAATGCTTTGGGTGAAATGTTTACAGGCAAAAAAGGTGCAAACATTGATTCAGAATTAGGATTAATAAAATAGTTGTCTTTATATAAAATTAATGCACTGTTTTATCTAACAGTGCATTTTTTGTGTATAATATTTTGAGGAGTGGAATATTATGACAAATAAAATTTATTTTGTAGATGTAACAAACAGAGATGGGGTTCAAACTTCAAGGTTAGGACTTGCAAAACTTCAAAAGACAATTATCAATTTGATGCTTGATGATATGGGGATAACTCAATCGGAATTTGGTTTTCCGACAACTATGCACGAGCTTAATTATTTGAATGCGAATTTGGAGCTTGTAGATAGAGAGGTCATAACGAATACAAAACTCTCAGGATGGATGAGAGCGATTGCAAGTGATGTTGAAAAATCCTTTACAAATGTTCCAAAGCTAAAGAATTGTAATTTGTCACAATCTACTTCTGAGCAGATGATATACGGGAAGTATATGGGCAAAAAGACTCCCGAAGATATACTTAGAATGACTTGTGAAGCAGTTGAATGTGCGGTAGATAAAGGGGCGGAAATAATCGGTGTAAACGCTGAGGATGCTTCAAGAAGTGATATTAACTTTCTGATAAAGCTTGCAAAAGAGGTTAAAGCCGCAGGTGCTTACAGATTCAGATATTGTGACACATTAGGATATGAAGACCCACAAACTGCTTATGACAGAATATACACCATAGCAAAAGCAACGGGAATGCCTATTGAAATGCACTATCATAATGACTTAGGTATGGCAACCGCATGTTCTGTTATGGGCGCAAAAGGTGCAATAGATGCAGGTGTTGATGCGTACATAAATACGGCGATTAACGGTATGGGCGAACGTGCAGGTAATGCAGACTTGGTTTCTTGTCTTTTGGCACTTTTAAAATCCGCAGGGTTCAAAAACAGTAAGTATTATATTGACCCTAAAATTGATTTAAGTAAGGCTTGGAAGCTGGCTAAATACACGGCTTATGCCTTTGGTGTACCAATTCCTATCAATCAGCCTGCCGTCGGAGATAATGCTTTTGCGCACGAATCAGGTATCCATGCTGATGGGGCGTTAAAAGACAGAAGAAACTATGAGCTTTATGACTATGAAGAGCTCGGACGCGGTGAGCCTGAAATTATCGAAACCGGTCGTATGATTACAACAGGAGAATACGGTGGAATTAAAGGTTTCAGAAACGTATATGACAAGCTTGAAATAGAGTTCAAAGATGAGCATGAAGCAAGGAATATTTTGGAGCTTGCTCGTTACGCAAACGTTCATACTCAAAAGCCTTTGACAGAGAGTGAATTGAAATTTATATACTATTATCCGGATATTGCAGCAAAAGTTATGACGGTTTCACCTTACTATAATCCGGAAGGTGCCATAAAAGACAGAATTGAAGCGAAACTTCTTACGCTACCTCGTCATATTATATAGGGAGATTAGATAAATGGGATTAACATTAGTAGAAAAGATTTTATCAAACCATGCAGGACGTAATGTTCATGCCGGAGAACTTATAATATCTAAAGTTGATGTATGTGCGGTTCAAGATGGTACAGGACCTTTAACCGTTCAAGAATTTAAGAAGATAGGAAAACCTAAATTGAATAATCCTGAGCGTACTATTCTGTTTATAGACCATGCTTCTCCAAGTCCGAGAAAAGAGCTTTCAAATACTCATATGGTATTAAGAGAATTTTCTAAAGAATACGGCGCTGTATTATCGGATACAGGTGCCGGAGTTTGCCACCAAAGATTGATTGAATCCTACGTGAATCCGGGCGAAGTTCTTGTAGGTGCGGATTCTCATACGTGTACATCAGGGGCGTTGGGTGCTTTTGCTACCGGCATGGGTTCTACTGATGTTGCAGTTGCTATGGCATTGGGTAAAACGTGGTTAAAAGTTCCTGCAACATTTAAAATTGTTGTAACAGGCAAATTTAATAAGGGAATTTGTTCAAAAGATTTGATGCTGCATCTTATAGGGATGATAGGTGCGGATGGCGCAACATATAAAGCTCTTGAATTTACCGGTGATACTATTGACAATATGGAAATGTCGGAGCGTTTCACTCTTGCCAATATGGCTGTCGAAGCCGGTGCAAAATGCGGACTCTTTGTTGCTGATGAAAAGACAAAAGCATATTTGAAAGAAAAAGGCAGAGGGGATAAATATTCACAAATCCTTCCTGATGAAGACGCCGTATATGAAAGAGTTATTCATATTAAAGCTGAGGATATAAAATACACTGTATCTTGTCCTCATACGGTTGATAACACCAAAGCCGTAGAAGAACTTGAGAGCAAACGGGTAAAAGTTAATCAGGTTTATGTCGGCACTTGTACCAATGGCAGAATTGAGGATTTAAGAGTTGTAGCAGATATTTTGAAGGGTAAAAAAGTAAATTCGAATGTGAGAATGTTGATTTGTCCGGCATCTCCTACCGTGTACAAACAGGCATTAAAGGAAGGTTTGCTTGAAACTTTCATTGATGCAAACGCTTCAATCTTGCCTCCGGGCTGCGGACCTTGCGTTGGAGTACATGCCGGAATTTTAGGTGATGGGGAGGTTTGTCTTGCGACCCAAAACAGAAACTTTCAGGGCAGAATGGGTAATACAAAAGGAGAAATTTATCTGGCTTCTCCGTATGTTGCTGCATATACCGCAATTAACGGATATATTTCCGCAAAATAACAGATATAATAAAGAGGGGTGTTAAATTATGGTTAAAAAATGTCCGTTTTCGCAAGGTGACTGTACGTCGGAATGTAGTCTTTTTGTTGCAACTGAGGATTTAAACGAGTTTGTTGCTGCACGTTTGGGCAGTTTGGGAGTAATAGATAAAAATAATAACGGTTCCTGTTCACTAAAAGTTCTTGCAATGAGCGGCGGCAGGTATATTTTTGAAAATACAGCGACAAAACGTCTGTAACCTGTTACATCTTTGTTACAAAACATAGTATTGAAACTTTTTGTTTTGTATACTTAGTATTGTGAGAGGAGATACAAGTGATTACAGGGGAAGAAATGAATAAGTACTTATCACCACAAGATTTAAGAAAGATTTTAAATGCCGATAATTTAGAAATAGTCCAGCTTTGTAGAAAAGCCTCTATTGTTCCGCATAAAGATAAAGACGGAAAGACATATTTTTCAATGGAAGAAGCAAGATTGTTGAAACAAGCAAAGGAAAAGAAACCTCCTATGTCAAAATCGTCATCTCAGGTTGTCGTAAATACGCTTTTATCTTCTTTAAAGAAAATGGAAACAGATATCACATCTTCAGTTACTGAATCCGTAACCAAAGTTCTTGATGAAAGACTTGAAGGTATGGATGAAGTCGTTGTTGAATTGATTCGTTGTAAAACAGAGAACGAAAATTTAAAAAATAAAGTTAATGAATTGAATAAAGAGAACTATAAACTAAAAAATACGCTAAATTCATATAAACCTTTTGCATTCGGATTGTATATGAAGAAACAGGAAGATGACATTTTATTATAAGATAAGGAAAAGATAGTATGGCTGTGAAAGAAGAAGTAACAACAAATTCTACTGATGAAAGAGGTAGAGCCTTAAAACTTGCAATTGAAAAGATAGAGAAGGATTTTGGTAAGGGTGCAATTATGCGTCTTGGGGATAAAACAACAGTTAATGTTGATGCTATCCCGACAGGTGCGCTTGCTTTGGACGTTGCGTTAGGAATTGGCGGAATCCCGAGAGGACGTATTATTGAAATATACGGACCTGAATCATCAGGTAAAACAACACTTGCGCAACATATTGTTGCAGAATGTCAACAAAGAGGCGGTATTGCAGCATTTGTTGATGCTGAACACGCACTTGATCCTGAATATGCAAAAAATTTGGGTGTAAATATTGATGAACTTTTAATTTCACAACCTGATACGGGTGAACAGGCTCTTGATATTACGGAAGAACTTGTACGTTCGGGAGCAGTTGATATCGTGGTAGTGGATTCTGTTGCAGCACTTGTTCCTAAGGCTGAAAT
>CAMDZX010000072.1 GCA_945910925.1 uncultured bacterium
ATACTCCCCTATAAAAATGGCTATTTATCAACTGTTTGTTGTGACATAGCCTAAAAGAATCTTTCATTTCCAACAAGTCGTTGATACTTTTATTCAACGTAGCAACGGTTGAAGAATAAGAAGATGTTTCGGATGTAATCAGCGAAGATAATTCAGTAATCTTATCTTGCAAAAAGTTAAAGTTACCGTTCAACACGGCAGATGAAGCCAATGAACCGTATTCAATTTCAGTTAAACTCATTTTTTTGTCCTTTCATTAATAATTACTTCGTAAATTTTATCGACTTTTTTCTGCATATCGCTTAATTGTTCTTTCATTGCGGAATTTTGTTCTTTTGTCGTATATTTGAGAGCAATTTCTTCAAGAATCTCTCTGTGTGCAACTTCTAATTGTTGCGGGGTAACAAAAACGTTGTACTGAAAAAACATAGCAATAATGACAAAAGCAGTCGGAGCGTACTTTTGAACAATCTCTTTATCCATAAAAATCCTTTCTAAAATAAATATTAAGTTTTGTAACAGAATTTCAAAAATATGTTATAAAAAAGGCAACTTTTTTAAAGTTATATACTTTATATATATGTAAATGATTTAATAAGTCCCGAGGAGAGCATAAAATGGCATTATTATTCGCAAATGTTGCGGAAGAATACGCAGCACGCAAAAGTGAAGAAGATACAGTAACACTTTCAAACAAGGTGTGTGAATTATTTGATGTCATAGATGACGCACCTCAAACAGAAGAAAGAAGTGATGTACCGCCACAAAAATTGTTTGTCACTTCAATCGCAGACGAATATTACAAAAAATCAATTGACGATATTAATAACACAAAGGTCGGTAACAAAGCAGTAAGAAAGAAAAATTTTCAACAAATCATGAAAGAATCCTTCTTTTATGGTGCAAACAGATTCGGTAACAACTTCATAGCCTAGGGGTAAATGACATTGGTTTAACCTGATACCCACAAGCCCAACACTCCGAGAGGGGGGTAAATGAAAAGGTTCAGATTAAACAATTCTATCACCTACACCCGGCAGACATATAACAGGCTAAGAGGCAAAATAAGAACCAATCTAAAAAAGCATTATACGGAGACATCTCCGATAGGGACAGGGACAAATTAGGAAAAATTTAACGACGGTCACACACAGACCGTCTTTTTATTTTATTTTATATTCATCAGGAGTAACAGAATTAATTTTTTCCTTGATTTTATCAAAATATTTTTTAGCAACCATTCTATCTTTCTTATCAACAAGCAATAAAGCAGGATGCTTCACCGGTCTGCTAAAATTCTTACCGCCCAAAACATTTCTAAATTCAAGTACCGGATTTTCATATATATATTTTTTATTAGATTTATCAAATTCAAAATCCATAAAATTAAATTTTTTATTTTTCAAATCAACAAATGTATTATTGGTATGTTGGAAATCAATTAAGAAGTTTTTATCCATAAGTATGGCATCAACAGCTTCTTTAAAAGCTCTACGTGGCATTTTAGAAACATCTTTTAAGTAGTTTATATATGCATTTACCAACTCTTTATAATTTTTGCTAAAAACATCGCAATTAGTGAATGTCATAGCCTCAGACTCGGGTGCAAAAAATCCTTTCGGGATATTTTGTTCTCCGCCTTGATTTATCACTTCCAGACATTTTTTACCTGCTTCACGTCCGTATTTTTTATTCACAAAAGCAAACTGATTAAAATTAATATATTGTGTACAATCAGGATATTCAAAAGTACATCCCATCAATTGCATCAAGTGATTAAACACATTTGAAGTTGGATGTTTCCCTTCAACTTTTTTTAGAATCATAATATTATTTTTTTGTTTAATTGCTTCTAACGGAGTCACAGAAGTTCTTCCATAAAGCTCTGAATTTTTTCCGACAACTGCAAACAGCGGTAATCCAAGATTTTCTTGTGCAAGGACATTTTCATCATGTTTAATCGGAACAAGCCTTAGTTTTGCAGGAATATTATCTTTATTTTGTATGGCAGTTTTTTCTATTCTAATCACCATATCAGGATGTTCGGGCAGAGGAAAAACTACCGCATCCTTACCAAAAGCTAAAGTTTTTTGTGATATTAATTGATTTATAACAGTTTTTGGATTTGTTTTAAAAATATCATTATATGTTTTAACAAATGTATCTTTAGCAGGAGATGACTCTAATTTAGAAGGTGAAATTGCACGCCTGATAGCTTTTATAGGCGATGATACGAGTTGTTTTGTACATTGTTTTAAACAAGATAGTTTTAGCATAGGGATAACCTTCCGAGTATAAAAGGTTCTTTAAGGTTCAAAATTGCCTAAAACTCGGCAATTTGTTACAAACTGCAACATAAATTTCATAAAAAATGTGACTGAGTAGCAGTCAGGCATTGCCGGACTTTTAGTAGTAGGGTAGACTTTAGTCTACCAACCAACATCCTAAAACACAAAAATGCACAATATTTCGCACCAAAATAAATCACTCAGCAACCTTTCTTATTTACCCAAATCACAATTTATTATAATACCATTTTATTTTATTCCTTATAAAATTCCCTACTTCTTGTGTTTTTATTTCAGGGTATGGAGGCAGATATACGATATCTATTTTTCCGGCAGATGTAGTTTTAGGGTTTTTGAGCCCGAACTCATAATGAGTCATAATATGGTTGGCATCAATCGGAATAGAGTATTTTTTAGCTATTGAAGCGGCGAAACTGAATAACGCTTCACATTGTATTTTAGTCAAAGGATACCCGCCTCGGTTATTAGCAGAAGAATAACCATACATTCCGCACATAGCGATACCAATAGCACCTGTATTACCTCCGCCTGTATGCGCGGCATATTTACCGTCATAACAATTTTCATTATCTTCGGGTTTAAAAATCCCATTGTTAATCCTCCCGTTTTTATCAATCAAATAGTGGTAATGTTTTAAGTCAACGGAATTAGGGGTATATGCCCCTGCAGTCCAATGAATAATAATTTTTTCCATAATAATCTCCTTAAATATTTAAAATACCGACTGAAGTCAAACAAATACAACAAATCTTCCTCTCCATTGCAGTACTGTCCAGAATAATCCTATAAAAAATAGCGTAGGTCAGGCATTGCCTGACTTTTAGCTTAAATTTTCCTTGGTAAGGATTAATTTCTAAGTAATTGTAGACTTTAGCCTACCAACATCCTAAAATTCACAAAGCGACGATATTTTGTATCATTTCTACATTCAAACAATATAAATTGAGTTTGCGAAGAACCAATATTCTCCGCAAACTCTAAAGTAAAAAATAAACAATCAATACATTGGTTTAAGTTTTATATGAGTAAACTCAAGATTTCTTATACAGAAATCCTGCCCTTCTTTGAGAGTATAGAAGTGAAACTCAAGAGTCCTAAAAATTTCAGACGGCAGTTTGTAGTAACAACTTGCATTTTCAGGCGCATAATAATATGTATCATAAAACCCTTTATCCCAATACAAAGCATTTTTGAGGGTTTTTGCAACAATATTTCTTTTCTTTGGTTTTTTCAGGGAATCATAATTTTTGATATATTCAACATAAAAATCATTTGTATAAGACAAATCTAGCCCGATTTTTGGCGGAATAAACAATATTTTTAACATATTATCAATCCCGAAATTCAGCGGTGACGTATTATAAAAACTTTCCACGAAGATGCCGTGAAAATCTGTTCCCATATACTCCTGATATATTTTCCCGTTTTTGTCACCCGAGTATAGAACATTATCCACAATTTGCAGACAAGATATTTTCGGACAAACCCTTTTAACCCATTCCTGATGAACATAATCATAGATAAGAATTGTAGAATAATTTTCATCATTTGTCGGAATAAGGAACCAAAACTCATTTTTATCTGCGAGTATAACGGAAATCATTTTAATCTCATCCGTATTTGATGTCATATTAAACAATTCTTTTTGGATATTAAGTGCAATATTTTTCCCGAGCGTTTTATTCCCGAGAACGGATTGATTAAATGAGAATATTCCCTTTTTATTGTTGTCATAAAAATATAACTCGGTACCATGAAACACAAACGCATTGTAACCTGCACATCCACCGGGACATTCTTCCGAGACGTAAAAATCACCGTTAGAATCGTATCCGACAAGACAAGAGGAATCGCTATGAAATACTGCGACGGACGAAACATATACCGTAATTGCGGTAATATCTTTGACAAATTCGATATAACCTGCTGATGTTACAATTGCGGCATCTGCGGTCGCAAAATCATAAATATTCTGTTGCACGGAGTACCATAAAACATTTTTGTTATAAATCCATAACCTGCCGTTAAAATTAAGTACGCCAAGCCCTTTAATATCACGTCCGTCACGGTCTTTTGCGGTTATTCTGACAACTTCATCAAGAACTCCGTCATCATTATATTTATCTAGCTCGATGGTTAATAAATCTTCTCCGTTGGAGAATACGAACAAATCACTCCACCCCTGGGCAAAATCGACTGCGGACGACTTACCTGTGACGGAAAGACCATCAACTTTTTGTATTAACAGGTTTGAATTCGGGATAAAGAGGTAGATTTTACCTTCAACGGTTGATTCTGTATGTACAAAAAAATATGTTTTGGAGTTTTGAACACTTTCAAACATATTAACGACCTTTTTATTTCCGGGTATAAGATTGCATATCAAGGTATTACCTTTTGCAGTCCTTATTCCGATACCTGAATTAATACCTGTATCATAAAGCTCGACATTTTGCATATCGGAAGCAGTAATTTTTTTTGAAGAGAATGCGGCATCTTGTTTACAGATACCGCCAAACACATTACAATATAGAGATGCAGATGACATAATACCTCCTTAAAACTTAACAGACATAGACTTTTTAACAGGGTTAGCTATTTTTATCAGCAATTTATATGCTTTATCAAACTGTAACCTATACCCTGCATAATTTTCATCATTCACGGAAGCAATTGAATCAACGAGAGCTTTTGCCAGAATCGTATTTTTGAATAATGCTTCGTATTTTTGGGGAATATCAATATAGTCAGTCGGATTTTCGAGATAAAATATTTCATTATCTTTTTTATCAAACCCTATTGATAAAGAAAGATATTTTATAACGACCTTATACCTCTTATCAGGTATAGACGAAAAAATAATATTATTTTCATCAATACCGAATTCTTCAGGCATACCGTATTCAGAAGCAGCTTCAAGCTCCGGATTATAGTCTAAATACTTTTTATCAATTTTTACGGAAAAAAGATTATCCTGAATATTTGCTTCATTAAGTATATTCCCGCCGGGCAATTCATATTTATTAAACTTAGGCATTGTGGTAAAGTTGTATTTTTTTATCCTAAATGGGAATGGGTATGAATACCAAATATCAATAATTGCCTTATTTATGGAGGAAACCAGAGCAGGTTCAAAATCTTCTTTGTTTTCAGCGCCGGAATCAAACATAGACCACGGTTGAGAGGCAACATCATTGTACAAATCTAAAAAATTAATAGTCATAAAAAATCCTTTCTGTTTTTGAGTAAAGAAACACCCACCAAAAGGCGGGTGAGAGTAATATGTTTAGTGAACAAAATTTTGATTTATTTTTCCCATATAAGCGGAAGAATAGTGTTTTGTTCAAACATGGATATTGAATTTACGGGATTGATTTTAGGTTTATCTTTTTTATTTTTTGCCGAGATTTTTTCATAAATCTCAGGATTAGTTCGGATAAGCATTTCTACTTCTGCCTTTGGCAGATTAAAAATATTATTTGTTTTTTTATTTTTAACTTTCATAAATATCTCCTTAATTAAACACATCGTAACATCAGGCAAACCCAACAAATCCAACATTTCTCATACCCCTCTCCGATGAAAAATGACAGAGTGACTAAGCAGTAGGGTAGACTTCAGTCTACCGATACTCCTAAATGCAAGGGTATATATTTCGCACCAAGTTTAATATAAAAATATAGATAAAACCCAACAATACCCCTCTCCGTTGGGAGAGGATAGCCGTAGGGTAGACTTTAGTCTACCAACACATCAATATAAGTAAGGTACAATATTTCGCACCCTTGCAAATAATGTTACCTCTAAACTTTTTATTTAATAGTGATAACCCCAAGTCATCCTTCTACATGACTTAATCTTTTATACAACTCTTTAAATTTATTTTATAATGTTAAAGTGAGAGCATTCAATTAACTAATAAAGCTTGGCGGGGCAAAAAGTCCCGCCAAACAAATTAATGTACTTCAACAGATTTTGCAACTGCAAAAATCTTACCTGTGAACCCTGTTTTAAAATCAATATTCATAGAACCGTCTTTGTTTTCAAATCTCGACAGGTCTTGAACCTGATAAACATTTACGGAAGATGCCTCAACGGCAAGAGTTAAATCCCCGAGTTTAGCATTCGGGAAATTATCTCCTGCTTTGAATGTAACTTCAGAAGCGGCAGTTGCGGTATTTTCGATACAAATTGCAAGAGAGTTATTTTTATTGGCAAAAGCAGCTTTCAATGTAATCCCGTTAGCGGGTGTAACTGTTTGCTTTATAATTTCCGCACTTGCAACAGATTGAGTTTTATCCGTTTCCGGATATTGAACAGAAATAATATCTCTAGTCATAAAAAATCCTTTCAAATTAATGTATAACAAACAAAAAGGGCATTAAGCCCGAACATAAGTTCAGGCTTAAGATGCAGCACGTGAAGATAAGGAGAGCGGTGCCGAGATTTTAACAGTACCTAAGAAATCAGCACGAGGAGCGCCGACACCGTATAATCCGTATCCTTTGTAACGTGTATTAAAATTATTTTCAGGTGTATAAGATTGAGTATTCAAGTCAGAAGAAACACCACCTGCGAGTGTTTTGTTCTTAATCCCGAATAACGGATAGAACACACCGTCTTCCGGCTGAGCGATGTTATTAGAAACAAGTATTTCCCAGCCGCACAAATGTCCTACATACCCTTTGGACATTTTTTCGTGACCTGATTCAACATATTTAAGGTCATCCAATTTTCCTAAATAGAATTGATATTCAGGCGGAACAACACAAACCATATTTCCGTCAATCCAGTTTGTATGTCCTTTACCGTCACCTTTTTTAAATAATGCCTGCATATACGCAAGAATTTCTTTTGCGTAATCGGCGTCAAGCTTAATAGCTTTTCCGTTATCATCGAGGTAATGAGCGGCACGAGTGTATAGGTTCGCATAAGCTGCATCAACACCTGCTGCGAACTGTTTAATAGCATCTTCTGTATAATCTTTTGCAAGATTAACTTGAGAATCACAGTCAATGGCATTTTTGATTTGATTTTCTTCAATCGCACTTAATTCAAAGTGAAACGCTTTACCACGATTAATTTTAACTTTTGTTGTAGACGTAACGGCAAGTTCGGGAGTTTTGAGGTCACCGCCGTCGTAATCAAACATGGTTACTGAGCCCGGCATAATAACATCGACCTCATCACCTTTTTTAATTGCGTCTTTGAAATCGGTATGAGCCAATTTCCCGATAACTAATTCATCATACAAATACTTTTTAAATGCTTGGTTAAAAGCAGAAATAACTAATTGTTTTACTGACATAATAATCCTTTCTTAAAAACTTGTGTAACAAACGTTTTTCAGGCGAGTTCCGGCACAAATCAAACCGTTATCGGTTCACCGGCGGTTTGTATTAATCAGGAACAAGTTATCTGAAAGAGGGTAAACTTCCGAACTTCTTAGATATGCTCAGCAACATAAGCATCTATTTGTTCGGGAGTAAGCGAATCTATTTTCGGCATAGACTTAGTGCTATTTTTTGCGGCAGAATTAGAAAACTGCATTTGCGAGGTAATATTATCATTTTCATTTTTAGCAGCTTTGGCTTTTTCGCTCATCTTAATTCTTGCAGCTACGTAATTATCCAAGAGAGAAACGAATTTATCTGCATCAAGGTTTGTTCCGAGAGCATTAAAAGCTTCGGCATATAACTCTTTGAACTCAGGATTTTTAAAATATTCGTTTTTCTGATATTTAGGAATAACCTTATCAAAATATTCTTTTGCAGCCTTAAGTGTTTTATCTTTTTCAATAGATTCTTTCTGCATATTTTCGAGTAACTCGGCTTTTTTCCTGAGTTCGCCGAGTTCTTTTGATTGTTGCCCTTGTTGCAATTCCATATTTTTATATGCCGCAGTAAGGTCTTCTACTGACTTAAATTTCCCAAGAATCATATCAGAATTCTTAGTTTTGTTATTATTTTTATTATTGGCAGAACCTTCCTGTATATTTTGTAAAGCTTCAGCAGATGCTTCTTGTGATTGGGTCTGCACTTGCGGTTGAATTTGTTCTTGGGTATCAACCGAACCGTTAACATTATCCATATTAATCTCCTTATTTTACTATCCTGAAACTTTTTCAGGATAACTACGTACAACATTTTTATTTTTATTTTTTTAGAATAATAAGCCACCACTCCTTTCCAACAGATTACAAATATGTTAAATTTCAAAGACTTCAACAGCCACATTCACGGGGTAAAACATTATATAAAATCCAACATTTCTTATACCCCTCTCCGTTGGGAGAGGATAGAAATTTTGTTTGAGCTTTGCGAAAACTTAAATTTCTTGGTGAGGGTTGGATTGCTAAGATATGAGTGAAGATATGAGTAATTAAGTTACTGAGTGACTGAGTGATTAAGATTTTGTGTGGTTATTTTGTTGCACCACATCCGAAACTTTCAAATCCTGTCATTGCGAGAGCCGGTAGGCTCGTGGCAATCCAGCCTTTACATGATTAATAGTTCATTGGATTAAAATAAATGTAAATATATACCTTGTT
>CAMDZX010000073.1 GCA_945910925.1 uncultured bacterium
CATAACCTCCCGGAATTGCCCATTTACCTTTGAACGGTTCGTTATCTCTTTTTACCAGCAATACCTGTAAGTTATTATTCTTAATTGTCAATATAACCGTGTCGACAGTTATTTCATGTGTTTTTGTTTCGTTGAACATTTATGTTATCCTCATGTCAATTATATGATAAACATATTATTTTGGTATAGTTTGTAAAAATAATTAAAATTTGCTTTATTAAATTTCATGTTTAGTCTATCGTAAATAAGTAATAGATTAGTGGAGTGAGTTGTCATGTATAATGTTGCGATTATTGGTGCAGGCCCTGCAGGGATTTTTTCTGCTCTTGAAATTGTGAAATTAAAACCGGATTGGAAAGTAGTCCTTATCGAAAAAGGTGATAGGATTGAAGATAGAAAATGCCTTCTTCGTGAAGGATATGCAAAATGTCCTTCCTGTAAAAAATGCGGACTTTTATGCGGCTGGGGCGGTGCAGGTGCATTCTCGGACGGTAAACTTACTCTTACACCTGATGTTGGCGGAAACCTCGTCGATTATATGTCAAGAAGTGATGTAGAGGACTTAATAGATTATTCAGACAAATTGTATCTCAAGTACGGTGCAACCGATGAAGTTTTCGGAACCGACAGAAAAATATTTGATGAATTGGAAAGACAAGCTGCACTTGCCGAGCTTAAACTTGTTCATTCACCTGTCAGACATCTTGGTACAGAAAGAAGTCTTGATGTTTTGAAAAACATGCAAGATTATTTGATGGACAAAATTACGATACTTAACAATGTGACTGCAAAGAATTTGATTGTTGAGTGTGAACAGGTTAAGGGAATTGTATTGGATAACGGAGAAACCATACATTCCGAATACACAATAATTGCTCCGGGACGTGAGGGTGCAGATTGGTTAACTCACGAATTTGCGAAAAACAAAATCGGCATGGTTAACAATGCCGTTGATGTAGGGGTAAGGGTTGAGCTCCCAGCTCCGGTTTTTGAACCGATTACGGATAAACTGTACGAATCAAAACTCGTGTATCATTCTCCAAAATTCGGAGATGCGGTAAGAACCTTCTGTATGAATCCGAACGGAGAAGTTGTTCAGGAAAATTATAACGGGATTGCAACCGTGAACGGTCACAGTTATGCAAATATCAAAACAAAAAATACAAACTTTGCACTCTTGGTGAGCGAAAGATTTACAGAGCCTTTCAAAGAACCTATTGCATACGGTCAAAGAATTGCAAGCCTTGCAAACATGCTCGGTGGCGGAATATTGGTACAAAGGTTCGGAGATTTACTTGACGGCAGACGTTCTACTCCTGAGCGTTTAAAATCAAGCATTATTGAACCTACGCTTAAATGTGCAACTCCCGGGGATTTAAGTCTTGTTCTGCCATACAGACAGTTAACAAGTATTATTGAAATGTTGTTTGCCTTAGATAAGATTGCACCGGGAACTGCTTCGAGATACACATTGTTATACGGTATTGAAGTCAAGTTCTATTCTGCACGTGTAAAATTAACTGACGAACTTGAAACCGAAGGGGTTAAAAATCTGTTCACAATTGGTGATGGGGCAGGTGTAACCAGAGGTTTGATACAAGCTTCCGCATCAGGTGTACATGTGGCAAGAGTTATTTGCTCAAGATAGTATTACATGGTATAATTCGGGGTATGGATAATAAATTTACTTTTAAAGGCATGACTGCGCAAAGAAAATTAATTCTTCAGGGCTTTATACTGAGTACTATTCTGATAGTATCTATTGCGGGACTTGCCGTGTTAAATATACAAAAAAATCTTGATGCCGCATACACAAGTTTCGGGCAAATTTTATCAAAAACACTTGCAATAGAAAGTGTTGAATTGATAAAAGATATTCCTGAAACGGCAAAGGTTGATACATTAAGAGTACATTCCGATTCTATTTTACGCAGTAACAGAGATATTGCTTTTATTGAGTTCAGGGATGCAAATTCTAAAGTTATTTATTCAAGCAGAGATTATTACTATGCACAGTCCCAAAATTCAAAAGTGTCAGTAAGCTCTCCAATGGTAACAAAAGATGCAAACGGTTCGAAGGTTGTCGGCTCGGTTATGGTCGGTCTGTCAGGCTCTATAATCGAAAATATCACAACAACTACGCGCGCCTCTTTGATATTTGCTTTTATCGTTGCTTGGCTTGCGGTTGTTGCAATTGTATTTATGGATACAATTCTTATCACAAGAGAATTAAAACAACTGCATGACGGGGTTCAAAAGATATCTTCGGGAGAATTTGGGTACAATATAGAATGCAAAGACTCCAGTAAAGAAATTCAGGAATTATGCGATGCTTTCAACCGTATGTCAAATCGTTTGAGTAAATATAACGAACAAACAATGGAAAGCATTACACTTGAAAGAAATAAACTTGAAGCAGTTCTTATGAGCATCGCAAACGGTGTTGTTGTATGTGATAATTTTGATACTGTGGTACTTATCAACGAACAGGGTAAAAAACTCTTGGAAGTTGAAGATGACGATATTATAAACACAAAAATTAATCAGTATTGTGATACAAACGGTGAACTCTGCTTTAAAGAAAAAATTGAGCAGTTCAAGGATACTCCGCTTGATGATATGGAGGGTACACCGTTATCCTTCAATATAGAAGTCGCAAAAAATGTTATCAAATCCGTAATATCTCCTATGTTTTCCCGAAACGGTGATTATGTGGGATATATTATTGTTTTGATAGATGTTACAAAAGAAGTCGAAATGGAGCAGTTACGTTCACAATTTATTTCAAACGTTTCGCACGAATTAAGAACTCCTGTTACGGTTTTAAGAAGTTATATTGATACTCTTTATAACTACGGAAACGACTTTGACTTTAACACACAAAAAGAATTTATCGGGGTAATGAATCAAGAGATTATCAGACTTAACACAATGGTTAATGATGTTCTTGATTTTTCACGCTATGAATCTCAAAACTTAAAACCTGTTATGAAGCCTGAAAATATTGTCGATATAATAAATGAATGTGTTGAACAGGTAAAAATATTGGCAGAAGAACATCAACTGGTATTTTCTATCATGATAGAACCTGATTTACCTGAGGTTGTTATTAATCGTGAAAGCATTACCAGAGCTTTAACAAATATTATTTCGAACGCTATTAAATATTCTCCTGACGGTAAGCGTATAAAGATACGTGCAGAACGTTCTCGGGTTGATGATTACCTTGAAGTTAGCGTTGAGGATCAGGGTCCGGGTATTGCGGAAGAATATCAAAAGAAAGTGTTTGACAGATTTTTCCGTGTTGAAAACGATACTCATACAGTAAAAGGTACGGGGCTGGGGCTGCATCTTGTTAAAATAGCCGTTGAAAAGCATCATAACGGTCAAGTCTTTGTACAGTCTAAAGTCGGTGAAGGTTCAACCTTCGGGTTCAGAATTCCGTTTAAACATGTTGAACAAGTCGAAGAATATGTACCTAAAAATGTTCCGCAACAAAATTCCGAAATTGATGAAGTCGGCGGATGGGAAATTAGTCTAGAGAAGCATTAGTATGTCAAATTATCAAGAAACAATTGATTTAATCACGTCTAAAGGAAAGTTTTATATAGATTTAGGTCTTGATAGAATACAACAAGTTTTGGCAGAATTAGGTAATCCTCAAGAAAAAATTAAGTGTATACAAGTTGCGGGTACAAACGGTAAGGGTTCTGTTTGCACAATTTTATCCTCAGTATTAACAACTGCAGGTTATAAAACAGGACTGTTCATAAGTCCGCATATTTATGATTATACCGAAAGAATTAGAATTAATGATGTTGCTATATCACAAGAAGATTTTGCATCATACGCATCACAAATTATAGAATGTGCAGAATCTATAAAAGTTCATCTTACCGAATTCGAAATTCTAACGGCTATGATGTTTAAATACTTTGCCGATAAAGATGTTGAGGTCGCGGTTATTGAAACGGGACTCGGCGGAAGGCTTGATGCGACAAATGTCGTTTCAAAAAACCTTTGTTCAATAATTACGCATATTGATTTAGACCACACGGACAGACTCGGAAATACAAAAGATAAAATAGCGTTTGAAAAAGCAGGAATTATAAAACCCGACTGCCCTATTATCACATCAGAAGGATACGAGGCTATACGAGATAGAGCCGATGAATTAAATTCGTTAATGGTTATGGTAAATCCATATATTGAACAATCTTTTATTAATTCTTTGAGTTTAAAAGGTATACAACAACAAGAAAATCTTGCACTTGCTCTTGCGGCAATAAGATATGCATTTAAAGATATTGACGATAATACAATTATTAAAGGATTGGCTAATGTTAAACATATATGCCGTTTCCAATACCTAAAAGAACAGAATATGATTATTGATGGTGCGCATAATCCAAACGGTATAAGAGTATTAAATCAAAATTTAGATTATTATTTCCCGGACATCAAAAAGCGTTTTATATTCGGTTGTTTAAAATCAAAGGATTACAAACAAATGCTCGGCGAATTGTTTAGTTTTTCAAGATACGAGGATAATCAACCTGAAATTTATTTTTATGAATTAAAGTCTGCGGATTCCTGCTCTTTTGAAACATTAAGAGATGAATGTATTTATTATTCTAAAAAACTAAATTCAATCAATGATATTGTATTTTCAAAAGACGTACTTACTGTCATTTGTGGCTCTTTATATATGATACACGAATTGACGGACAAAGATATCGTGTTACGCTCTTAATCTTGAAACAAATTTTTCCAGTCGTTCCATTGCAATTTTTAAAGTTTCAAGAGAATATGCGTAAGATATTCTTAAAAAACCTTCACCGCTATCCCCGAAAGCTGTACCCGGAACGGTTGCAACTTTTTCCTCCGTCAGGAATTTTGTTGCAAATTCTTCGCTTGTCATTCCAAACTCTCTAATACACGGGAAAACATAGAATGCCCCAAAAGGTTCAAAACATTCCAATCCCATCTTTTTGAAAGCAGACATTAAATATCTTCGTCTTTGATTATATGCAGTTTTCATTTCAAGAATATCTGCATCCCCGTTTTTAAGAGCTTCAATTGCAGCATATTGGCTTGTTGTTGGGGCACACATAATTGCATATTGATGTATTTTTGTCATTTGTTTTATAATCTCACTTGGTCCGCATGCATATCCTAAACGCCAGCCTGTCATTGCGTAAGCCTTTGAAAACCCGTTTATTAAAAGTGTTCTTTCCTTCATGCCGGGAATTGAAGTTATTGAAACATGTTTATCCTTGTATGTTAACTCAGCGTATATTTCATCTGACATAACAAAAATATCTTTTTCAATAATAATTTTTGCAATTTTTTCTAAGTCATCCTTCTCCATAATAGAGCCTGTCGGATTATTTGGAAACGGAAGTACAAGTATTTTTGTTTTCTCTGTTATTGCATTCAACAGTTCTTCCGATGTTAATCTGAATTCATTCTCAGCTTTTAGGTTTATAATAACAGGTTTTGCCCCTGCAAGTATCGCACAAGGTTCATACGAAACATAACTCGGCTGAGGAATCAAAACTTCATCGCCCGGATTTATCATCGCTCTAAAGCCAATATCAATTGCTTCAGAGCCGCCAACCGTTACAAGAACATCTGTATCAGGGTTATATTCAACATTTTGAGAACGTTTCATATAATTACAAATCTCTTGCTTAAGTTCTTTTAAACCGCTGTTTGAAGTATAAAAAGTACGACCTTTTTCCAGCGAATATATACCTTCATCACGAATATGCCATGGTGTATCAAAATCAGGTTCTCCAACCCCCAAAGAAATTGCATCCTTCATTTCAGAAACTATATCAAAGAATTTTCTGATACCTGAAGGCTTTATATTTACAATATCATCTGCTAAAAAGTTTCTCATGGAGTAATAGCCTCTCTTTTGTCTTCATATTTTTCGGAGAACATTATTCCATGGTCCTTGTACTTCTTCAAAATAAAATGCGTTGCCGTACTTAATACACTATCGAGAGTTGAGAGTTTATCAGAAACAAAATTTGCAATCTCTTTTAAAGATTTTTCTTCTAATATAACAAGCAGATCAAATCCGCCTGAAATTAAATAAACGGCACGAACCTCAGGATATTTATAAATCCTTTCGGCAATACTGTCAAAACCTTGCCCTCTTTGAGGTGTAACTCTTACCTCAATCAATGCGGTAACTTTTTCAATATCTGTTTTTTCCCAATTAATCAAGGTGTGGAATCCGCATATAACACCGTCATCTTGAAGCTTTGCAAGTTCGTTTATTATATCAATTTCTTGCACCCCGAGTAATACTGCCAAATCTTTTGTATCAATTCTACTGTTTTTTTCAATAATTGCAAGTAATTCTTCTCTCATACTTTCTCCTTTTATGAATATTTTATTACAAACATTCCTTATTTGATACGTTTTAGAGAAGATATAAAGTTATTACGTTCAACATCACCGTCAACTTTTGTAAGGAATATTTGACAATCTTTTTCCGGCGCATCAAGTTCAGGTAATTGCTTAATTTCGTTTGAATAATAATTCGCTTCATTTGAATTACCAAATGAGATTCTATTTGCCAAAGAGTTTAATGAAATGTTTCTTAAGATACCTGAAACACCCTTATGCCTATTGCTCATTTTGGTATATATTCTTAAAATTGCATCTCTGGATTCTAAATCAAAACATCCGATAATAAATGCGCTTAATTGAGGAGCTTTGGATTTTATTTTCATCAATTCTATTACGTTATTTTTTAAATAAATTTCTCCGTTTATTTTATCAAAATTTCCGTCAGGAACATTTACCAAATCAACCAGAGTAGAAGGACTTATCATTGCCATAGGGTTTCTGAACAAAGCCGCAAATTTAAGCACATATTCCAAGAAGCCTACTTTTCCAATTGTTCCGTTTTCTATATCAAACAATATTTTACCGTTAAGCTTTAGGGAATCATCGGTATTTAATTCTATAAGACCTTTTGCCTTTCCTGATATTTCTTTATTCAACGCCAGTAATGAACTTGCTATTAAGTCAGAATTTACATCCTTAACTCCCAAACGTACATAATATTGATGCTTCATTAGGTCACAATTAAGTTTAAGCGTTGATATACCTTCTGCAAAGTCAAATTTATTCGAAGTTACATTAAGTATCCCGTTTTTATCAAGTGTTAATAAGGCATGAAGGTTTCCAATGTTTATATCATTAAAATGTCCTTTAATTAAATTTAAATTACAATCATTAACGATTATTAATCCTGTATTAAATACAAATGCATCATCATCGTCATCGTCATCAGAAACCGAGACTGGTTTAGGTTGGTTTTCAACCGCATTTGTATTTTGTTGATTAAACGACTCCAATAATTTTGCCAAATCCATATTATCAACTGTTAAATTAACATTATTAACGATAATCGGTAAAACCAACTCATTTTTTATACTTCCGTAAAACTTGTACTCTGAACGTTTAAAACGTCCTTTTGCATTTATATGAATACGTTCTTTGTTTGTCTTTATACTTGCATCTTTAATTTTTATACGTTGACTCGGGATTCTTACATCTTTTACATTCATATCTGCATAAAGTACAGGAATATCCGTTCTGTTATCAACATGTATATAGCCTTTTATAAATCCCTTTCTAAAGAATTTTGCACCTGCAAAAAGGTTAAAGAATTCACTAGGCAGAGGGTCAGGAATTTTTATCCCCATATCTTGAACTCTTAAGGTTTTACAATCAACATTACCTCTCAATACCATTATTGATTTACGTTTGAAATCTTTTGCACCCTCTTGCATTGAACCTATAAAATAATCTATGCCTTTTATTTTGAGAAGTGTATCCTCAAAATGCATATCAGCCTTTATAATTCTCTCGTAATTCTTAGGAGTTAAGGACATCCCGTCTACCAAAATATCTTCACCCGGTAATAAACGAGAGTATCCGAGAATATCAAATTTGTTATTTTTGGATTTTATTATTACTCGTGTACCTGCATCTCCTACAAGGGATACAGGACAACCGATAAGTTTTGAACCGCACTTTGTCATAAATTCGTTAGTAAGGAATGTATCTCCCTGTAAATTTATCCGAACAGTTTTCATATAGTCATCAATTGAACCTGCAAAGGTAATTTTATTTGCATCTTTGTTTTTAAAATAGTATCCTTTAAAATCGTCAAGATAAATATTTTTACTATCAAGCGATACTCTGCCTTGAGAGAATGTGACAGGCAAATTATTTAACGGAAAAACATTCATTGTTAAATAATGGAGATTTGCTACACCCTTCATGCCTTTTTTATCAAGATTGATATTGAAATCAAAATCACCCTTAATGTTATTTGCTGCCATTGCTAAAAGTTTATCTCCGTCAGGAATAACCAAATTTGAATCAATTAATTTTACGATATTTTGTATATCAAAATTATTGGCATAAAGTGTTAATAAATATTTGATTTTTCTGTTTGCTTTCAATTTTATATAGAACTTAGAATTATTTACCACAACAGGCAAATCATTTATATAAAGTGTCTTATTACTGATTGTAACTCGTTTTTCATCCTTTAAAAAGACTTTTATTCTTTCATTATTTTTTTGTACATCAAAAAGGATATTAAATCCGACACGACGATTTACTTTTTTAGCATTATTTGTGCCAAAACCTTTTGATAAAATATGCAATTTTGTATCGTTATCTATGTTATACAGAACTTCAACATTCTTTGCATAGAGTAGAGCATCAAAAATATCTATATCCCAATCAAATTGTTTAGCAGGTTTTGTTGTATC